>JAFTAG010000339.1 GCA_017458655.1 Ruminiclostridium sp.
CACGCCTGAAAGCGATGTTGATCTGATAATGGAATTTAACGCGCCGGTAACGCTTATTACTATTTCAAAAATCAAAAACCGGCTTGAAAGTATTCTTGAAACAAATGTTGATATTGTTCATGGTCCGATGCAAGATGATGATATGATCGAGATAGAAAATGAGATCGAGGTATATAAAGCATAAGGTGCAGGGACTGATTGGAGAAATAATTATGAACTCTCTTGATAAACAGATATTTTTCAGAAAGCTTAAAAAGATACTTGTGTGGAAGCTTGGCGAGGCAAAAGGTA
The DNA here is from genome assembly GCA_017458655.1 of Ruminiclostridium sp. Lineage (GTDB taxonomy): Bacteria > Bacillota > Clostridia > Oscillospirales > Ruminococcaceae > Ruminiclostridium_E. The sequence goes on from JAFTAG010000339.1 coordinate 292, forward strand.
TTAAGATCTGTAATGATGCGGCGGCGGAGTATGACCGTATCCTGCACCAAAATCCGGCATTAAGAAAACACAAGGGCGCAATGGCGGTTCCGGCAGTTGCGCTGTATCGAACATTCAAGGCTCACGGGATAAAAGCTGAGGAAACGCTGAAACGGTACGGCACATACATGGGCAGGAAGGTCGGCAAGTTTGTACATAAGATCACGTCGCTGCCGAATGTTGACCGCAAGCTTTGGGAGAATATCGAAAAGATAATGGACGATGCGAGCAGCGAGAAAAAAGGTTACAAGCGCAGGATCGTAAGTGAGCCGCCGGAGATGTACGGCGTGGATATTCTGTCTTGCCCCTTTCATGAGATCTGCAAGGAACTCGGCTGCGAAAAAGCTGTGCTGTGCATTTGCAGTATGGACAAGGAGTACATGAAAAGTTTTAATCATATCCGGTATGAACGCACGACCGCCGTTTCCGAAGGTGCGAAGTGCTGTGATTATCGGCTGAGATTTGATCCGGATAAAGAATGAAATATCCCCGTTCGGCTGTGAAGCTGAATGGGGAGTTAGCTTTATGAAAGTGCTTCAAGATGCCAAATCACGATTTACTAAATCGTGATTTGATATTGTTATACACTATTATAGCTGCGCACTACCGCCGCCTCCGCTCCTGTCGCTTTAAGACTCTTTATCATAGAGTAGATGTATGTCTGGAGCAGGTTCTGCAGCGTTTCCTCATACGGCTCATCCTCGAAGATCGCGGCGAATATCTCCTTTGTGGTGCAGGAACTTCCGTGGCGTGAAACGAGATACTTCCTTTGCCTTGCTGCGCTCGAAGCGGACGTGATCGCCGTTCGGGGTGAACACATCGAAGTTGCCGAAGCACTGCACTTTCAGCAGAGCGTCCTTCTTCGGCGCCATTGACGGGTAGCGCAGATCGCTCAGCTCCCGCTCGACTTCCTCTTTGGTGACCGGCTTCATTATGTAGCCGCTCGCCTTCATATCCATAGCCTCGCCCTTATACTCGGAGAAGCCTGTGACAAAGATAATGTTCATCTTCGGGTTGATGTCCTTGAGGCGCTTTGCCACCTCAACTCCGGTCATACCTCTCATGTGTATGTCGAGGAATGCCACATCGCAGCCGGATTCCTCCGCGTCCTCCAGCAGAGCGTCCTGATCGTCGAACGACCAGACATCGGCTTCGGGCTTTGCTTTCTTTACGCACATTTCGAGCATCTGCAAAGCCAGCTCTTCATCGTCAAGACACAGTATTCTCACGGTCCTGTCCCTCCTTCGGAAGAATTATTCTCGCGGTAGTGCCTTCGCCCACCGTACTTTCTATGATGATCTCGCCGCCGCACATCTCTTTAAGGCGGGTGCGGGTATTGTCCATACCGACATGGGAGCGCCCGTCGTCGGCTTTCGGAGCAGATGTGTCAAATCCCACGCCGTCATCGGCAATAACGACTTCATAAGCGGTATCGGTCTCACGCGAGGTTATCTTTACCGTGCCGCCCCTTTTCTTCATTCCCACGTCGTGCTTCACCGCGTTCTCGGCAAGCGGCTGCGCCGACAGCAGCGGGATTACGAAATCCGTCGCCTATATGTCGTACTCTATGTTCAGCTTTTTTCCGAAGAGCAGCTTCTCGATATACAGGTACTTTTTCAGATGGTCGAGCTCCTGCTCAAACTGCACGGGCTCTGTCTGTTTCAGCGAATCCATGTTCTCGCGCAGATATTTCGCGAATGTCACCGTAGCCTCCTGCGCGGTCTCGGGATCTATGGTACACATCATGGCTATCGAGGTCAGCGCATTGTACATGAAATGCGGGCGTATCTGCGATGTCATTACCGCGACCTTTGCCTCGTAGAGCTCCTTCTCGGTACGTTCCTTCGCCACGGTTATGCGGATATTCTCGTTGGTATAATGCTCGATCTCAAGGGCGAGATCGGCGATAGTATCCGCAAGATATCCAAGCTCGTTATTTGATTTTATCTCATACATTTTCCCGACAATGACAGGCGTATTTTTGTCCGCCGCATATTCAAGCAGCGTCTTCTGTATCCTTGACACCGGTTTTATCGCCTTCCCGTAAAGGAACAGCATAAGCAGCGTCATCATCAGTATCATGCCTATGACTATTATAGCGACGGTGTTGATTATCGTGTTTACAACCGACTGCCGGAGGTCGCTCCAGTTATAAGCCAGCCCGACGGCGGAATATACGCTGTTGTCGATCATTACCGGAAAGTAGCATATATAGTAATTCCCTGAAATGGGAAAATTACTTGTCTTTTCAAAGACCATTTCACTGTAACCGCTTTCAAACAGCTCTTGGAGAACGGGGAGCAGGGAAAGGTCGATAGGGTAGTAATTTCCCGTGTCACTTTCGGAATCCGCATAATCAAAATCGATCAGTACTCGCATTCGCTCCCTGTTAGCCGCACTTACATAGAAAAGGCTCTCAAAGCTGCCGTTCATGGTTGTGGATTCAAATTTTTCCTTTGCCCCCCAAGCAAATCCCTGACTATCAGCGCACGGATATCTTCCGGTATTTCATTGAACCGACCGTCCCAGAACAGCTCCTGTTCCGGGAGATACGGCAGTACAGCCTCCGCTTCCTCGTCCGTAAGTGTTTCATTGTCATAGATCGGCAGCTCTTCCATAACATCAAAAATTTGTTTACGGATATTATCATCTTTGTAGATCGCGTTATTAACCAAAGGAATATAAAGCTGCGACCCATTCATCATATCGGCGATCTGCTTATCCTGCGCTTTGAGATAGCTGTTGACGGAGCTTATATAGAGTGTCTGTGCAACAGCGAATGTCATGATCATAAAAACAGGAAAAACTATCATTGCCGTCTGTATCAGCAGCTTTCGCCGGTGCATTGTTCTTTTCACGCACTCGCCCCGCTTTGTATCGATACTTTATTATACCACATTTTCCGTTTTTCGTCAACTGCCGTAGCCGAAATTGAAAACCCTCCGCACGACTGCTGCCGTCCGGAGGGCGTTTTTTGTTTTGTCCTGTCAACCGCTTTATAATGCTGCGTGTATGAGGATCGCCGCTTTAAATGCCGGCCGTTATCCAGAATGCTGTCCACATATATCTTTCCTCCTTTCTTCGATGATCTGTTATCCCGGTTTGATCACTTACGCTTGGACGGACCGCTGAGACCGCCGTTTCCTACTTTAGGAGTGTTGAAGGTGGAATCATCGATCATTGTCTTCTTCGGCCCCTTTATATCAAGACCGCCGTCATTGTTGGTCTTTTCCTTGATGTTGTCCTCAGCGGTAGCTGTGTGAGAACCGACCGTAAGGAGATTATCGCCTGCGGATGCCGGTATGCTTTCTGCGCTTGCGGTTACTGCGAGAGCGGAGTAGGTCGTGATGATTGCGAGCATACCTGCGATGATCCTGTTTCTGAGTGTAGATGTGTTTTTCATTGTTTTGCCCTCCTTATTGAGTTTTGTTGTGTTGGTTGCTGTGATCGCGTTTGTGGTTGTTGTTGTGTTTTTCATTGTGGTGTCCTCCTTAAAGATGTTTTTGTTTTTGGTTTTTCCTTTTGTTGTGATTTCATTATATCACATTGACCTTTGCAAGTTCTTTGCAGACCTTCCGGAATTTTTTAAATTTCTTCGGGAGCCTTTGTCTGCGGGCTTTCCCTTTGCTATGTCTGTATTATATCATACCGACCTTTGCAAGTTCTTTGCATAACAGGCTCTCTCACTCATTTGTTTTTCAATAATAAAGACACCCTCGCCGGAAGGTGTCTTTAAAACATATTAAACGGTTGTTAAATCAGTCTATTATTTCTGCGTTTTCAAGAAAAACTTTATATTTTCCATAGCCTCTGAGTATTCTCGATAAAATCGTCTTCGTTTATAGTGATACCTCCGGTTTACTCAGCAGTGGTTACTGTGGCTTATTTCATTTTTTCGCGGCCGCAGACCGCAGGAAATACATTTAAAAATATGATTCTCCGGATAACTCACCAAAAAGCAAATCTATCAAAAACAGAGGGAAACCCGAAATAAATCGCCGGGAACCGGCGCGCTGCGAGATGCCCCCATTAGTTCCGGCGGCCGATTAGTCTGACCTCGCCTACCCGTGCTTTCCATTAGCTGTGTAGTAACCGGCGAGTTGAAGACAAGCGGCCGACGTGCGGCTGGGCGGCTGCTTGGTAGCGCGCATTGTGCGCGCTTTTGGCAGACCGCCTTCGATGCTTCCTGCATCGGTCCTTTAGCGGCTCGGTACGAGACGCCATACTTCTCCGCACCTGCAGGCGGAAAGTAGGTCGCACCGCAGGCAGAGAGCTTCGTTAAAGGCACTCAACAA
>JAFTAG010000340.1 GCA_017458655.1 Ruminiclostridium sp.
GCTGTCCATTTCAGCCATTGAGGGCTTTATCCATGTGGTTTCGTGGTGGGTGTTGAGAATGACATACATATCATTGTCAAAGGCATAGTCAACGATCTCGTGAACACGGTCTATCCACTCATCGGAGATCGTGTAACCGTTCTCCGTGTCCATTTTCTCGCCCCATGTCGTGGGAATCCTTATGACATTGAAGCCTGCTGCCGCGACGGTATCTATCATTCCATGCGTAGTCTTCGGGTTGCCCCACGCTGTCTCTCCGCCGAGAGAGTCAAGAGTGTTGCCGAGATTCCAGCCGGTCTTCATCTCACCCACAAGCTCGTGTACATCTATATCACGCATTTCTCCGTAATTCACCTCTTTCACGGGAGCCGCTTCCTCGACAGCAGCAGTTGTTTCCGTTGTTGTTTCGGAGCTTGCTGTATCGGTGGTTTCCGTATTATTACCGCAGCCGCATATCATTAGCGACACGGACAGTATAAACGCGGTCATTGCTTTTATCTTCTTCATATTGCAGTTCTCCCTTGTATTCCGTTATTTGCAGTATACCACATTCCGACTGTTATTGCAATGATAAATAATCCGATTTAACATACATATCCTGCTATTTAAGCAAAGCAGAATATGTAAGTATTTTAGCAGGATATATCATTGCTGAAATTCCGGAATTATTGTATAATAGTATATCATTTATCCGTGTGAAAGGGGAATCATCATGTCATTCAGAAAAGATTTTGTATGGGGCGCCGCCACCGCTTCATACCAGATAGAGGGCGGCTATAATGCCGACGGCAAGGGACTTAATATATGGGACGAGTTCACCCATACCGAGGGAAAGATCGCTGACGACAGCAACGGCGACATCGCCTGCGACCATTACCACAGGTATAAAGAAGATGTGAAGCTCATGCACGAGCTCGGAATAAAAGCCTACAGGTTTTCGCTGTCGTGGAGCAGGATAATTCCCGACGGCACAGGAGAGGTAAATCCCAAAGGCATCGCGTTTTACAACAGCCTGATAGATGAACTGCTGAAATACGGCATCGAGCCGTTCATCACGCTGTATCACTGGGACTTGCCCTACGCGCTGCACCTGAAAGGCGGTTGGCTGAATGATGACATTTCCGATTGGTTTGCGGACTATGCAAGGATAGCGGCGGAGAATTTCGGCGACCGTGTAAAGAACTTTATCACCTTCAACGAACCGCAGGTATTTGTCGGCTGCGGATACCTTGAGGGCAAGCACGCACCGGGATATGCGCTGAACAAGAAAGAGCTGCTGCATATCGGGCATAACATTCTGCTTTCTCACGGCAAGGCTGTGAACATACTGCGTGAGAAGGTAAGCGCTGCAAATATCGGAATTGTCTCCGGAACACGACCATTCTGCCCCGAGACCGAAAGCGACATCGAGCCTTCGCGCAGATCGTATTTCGGCTGTGGAAAGGACAGCTTTGTATTTACCGATTCCTACTGGTTCGACCCGGTAATATTCGGAAAATATCCCGACAAGCTCACCGAGGAGTGTGCGGATATTATGCCCGGATACAGCGAGGAGGATATGAAGATCATCTCTGCGCCGATAGATTTCATCGGACTTAACATTTATACCGGTTACCCCGCGCGCGATACCGGTAACGGCTATGCTTCTCCGATTGCTTTACCGAAAGGCTTTCCGAAGACCTGCATCGGCTGGGATATAATTCCGTCCTCGCTGTACTGGGGGACAAAGTTCCACTATGAGCGGTACAAACTGCCGGTTTACATTACCGAAAACGGTATGAGCGCAAAGGACTTTATCTCGCTTGACGGAAAGGTACACGACCCGGACAGGATAGATTTCCTGCACCGTTATCTGAAAGAACTGAAACGCTCCGCCGATGACGGCACGGATATCCGGGGATATTTCCAGTGGTCGCTTATGGATAACTTCGAGTGGGCAAGCGGCTACGAGGAGCGCTTCGGGATAGTGTATGTCGATTATGAGACCGGAGAGAGAATGGTCAAGGATTCGGCGTATTGGTACAGAGATGTGATCGCATCAAACGGCGAAAATGTATAATGTATTATATATAATAGTATAACACGGGCGGTACATTGGAAGGTTTCTTTTATGCGCGCCTCCATGCGCGCTTTTGGAAACCTTCTTTACTACATCCTGCAGTCACCTCCCGTGTTATTTTATTTCAAAAAAGCAGGATATGTTAGTGTTTTAGTATTATATATCATTGAAAATACTGCCGCTGTAAGCTATAATAATATCGGTAAAAGATTTCAAGCTTGAACGATATCCGAACATAACAACAAAGAGCAAGCCGATCGTTTCTTCCTGTCACGCGGCGGAAAACAGTACGCTGCTGCATCTGCAGACAGGCTTGCCGGATCTGTGAAAGGACTGATATTATGAAACTGAAAAATTACGGTGCGTTATTCTTAGCGTGTGTATGTGCGTTATCCATTGGCTCATGTTCACAGGGACAGGACGGCGCAAGAAACTCGGAAACCACTGCAAGAACAGCGGGAACGACAGCTCCGGTCACGTCGCTGAATGAAGAACAGGCTGCCGCCGTAGCAGAGATCGAGGTCAAGGACGCGGAAAAGCTGGAAAACGGTGTTGTGAAATGGCTTTCGTTCTGGGACATAAATCCTACCGAGGGAAAGCCGCAGGGCGCGTTTCTCGAACTGTTCTCACAGAATTACGGCGGATCTATCGAGTACATTCCGACAACATGGAATGACCGCTTTGATGCACTCGGAAAGCTCGTAGCGGCAGGTGATTCACCCGATATGTTCCCGGCAGCAGACGGCGATGTGTTCCCGAGATGCGCTATCGGTGGAATGTTTGAAGCAATAGACGATTATGTTGATCTCACCGATCCTATGTGGGATGACATGAAGACTATGAATGACAACTACATGCTCGGTGATAAACACTACATCGCAAATGTAGAAGTTGACGCGGACTGTGTAATGATCTACAATAAGCAAACAATGATAGAAAACGGCTTCACTGATCCGCTTGAACTTCTTAACGAAGGTAACTGGAACTGGGACACCATGTATGATATGCTGATACAGTTCTGCGACAGGAATGACGATAAATTCGGAATTGATGGTTGGTGGTTCGAGAATGCAATATCGCTGACTACCGGAGTGCCTTATGTCGGAATAAAGGGCGGTAAACTTGTACATAACCTTAACGATCCTATGGTCGTCAAAGTACAGGATTATATGATGAGACTTCAGAGAGCTGATATCCCCTATCCGAAAGCGGAACATGACTGGACTATTGCGCCTCAGAACATAGCAGCCGGAAAAACATTATTCTATCCATGCGGAACATGGTGTCTGTACGAACCTGATCTCAGTAATTTCGGAGAGTATGAGGATATAGAATTCGTTCCGATGCCGCGCTGCCCTGACGCAGATGAATACTATATCCCTGCAAGAGCTGATGCTTACGCTCTCGTAAAGGGCGGGCAGAACCTCGTGGGCGCAGGCAAGTTCATCGAATGCAAAAAAATCTCGGCTACAGACGAGAGAACAAAGGAGATATCCAAGCAGCAGTTCTTCGACGATTATCACTGGACTGAAGAAATGTGGGATATGTACCAGACAGTTATTGAGTACACAAAACAGCATCCCGCGATCGAGATGTGCAACTCTCTTAACGGCAACATCACAGATCTTCTTTCCAACAACATCAAGAACTCCTTCAATGCGGGTACTCCGTGGACGGAAACAAAGGACAGCATAATCTTTGCCGTTGAATCCGAGCTTGATGCGGTAAACGCCAAATTAGGAAACTGATTTTCTTCATTGATAACTCCATAGAGACTCCCCGGAGCCATAAAACTCCGGGGCGTTTCGAATTGTACAGATTTTTTTAAAAATCTGAAAATAGTGCAAGAATGTCTTATAATTATTAAAGTTTTTTCCCGAAAGATGTTATATAATAAAGAAAAACGAACGGAGGGAATGTATGAAGCACTATATCGGCATTGACCTCGGAGGAAC
>JAFTAG010000341.1 GCA_017458655.1 Ruminiclostridium sp.
CCGTAGAGCTGCAGGTCGCGGCATCTGCGGATATCGGTGATGTCCTTTACGCCGCCGCTCGCGATTATGTTCGCTGAGCAGGCCTTGTTTATCTCGTCGAGCTGTTCGGCGTTCACGCCCTGCAGTGTGCCGTCCTTGGAAATATCTGTAAAGATGATGTATTTAACGCCGATGTCGGACATTGCCTTTGCGAGCTCGGTGAAGCGCACGTCCGATGTTTCAAGCCAGCCCTCGGTGGCTACCATTCCGTTTTTCGCGTCTATGCCGACCGCTATATGTTCGCCGTACTCCTTGACGAGAGTTTTAACGAGCTGCGGGTCTTTTACCGCCGCGGAACCGATAATAACGCGCTCCACGCCGCCGGACAGATACATCTCCGCCGCCTCGGGAGTGCGTATGCCGCCGCCGACCTCGACTTTCAGACCCGTGTTCTTTGCAACGTCAAGGAATATCTCTTTATTCGTCTGCGCGGCGTCCTTTGCGCCGTCAAGATCGACCATATGTATCCACTTTGCGCCGCAGCGCTCGAACATTCTTGCAGTGTCCATATAGCTGTCCGCGACCTTGTGAGCCGTGCCGTAGTCGCCCTTCACGAGCCGGACGCAGCTGCCGTCTTTTATATCGATCGCAGGTAAGATTATCATTTTATTCTCCTTGTTCCCCGGCGCTTCCGGCTATTTCCGCGCTTACCGGCTCCACTGAATTTTCTTCCGCCTTATCGGCTTTAAATCTTATCCTGAAGCCTATAAGACACCCCGCGAGCACGAGAGTTCCGACGGCAAGGATGATCGTTCCTATTACCGGCACAGCTGTGAACAGCCTGGACTGATGTATGACACAGTCCGCCCAGTGTGAGAAAAACGCCGCCCAGACGAGCTTGTGCAGGTCAAGATACAGCATTACATAAGCGCGGAGCATACTTTCTCCGGTCTCGTTTATCTTCATTCCGAGCCTTATCTTTTTGACCGCAAGCTGCAGCAGACTGAACAGCAGGAGAAGTCCGAAGCCCGCCCAGAACGGATAGAACGCGAACAGCTTATCCCCGAAAACATCAAAATCCGCATATCCGAAAAGGCCGCTGCCCCCCGGGCCGAAATGAATGCCGATCATATCGGGCAGATTCCACCATACGACCAGCATAAAGGCAAGATATCCGCCGAGCGATGAAAACGCCGCCACATTTACGGTAATATGCGATATCCTGTAAACAAGATTGTCCTTGACAAGCGCTCTGCGGCCGATGTGCTGTTCACTGCTCACCTCATCGTGAAGTCGTTTGGAGCGGTTCAGTCTTATGACAAACAGCGACACACTGAGCACTATAAGTCCGAAGAACAGTATCGCAACGCCGATAATGGGCACGATCGTGAACATTCCGTGCTGATGGATAACACAGTCCGCCCAGTGAGCAAACGCGACTCCCCAGCCGACCTTCAGAGCATCGAGATAAAGATTGACTGCGGCGCGGGTCATCTTGTCGCCCTTTTCATCCACTGTCATACCGAGCTTCACCTTGTTGGCGATATGGCCGCCGAGGCTGAATATCCCAAGTACCCCGAGACCCGCAACGAACGGGAACAGCGCGAACCACTTGCTGCCGTAGATATCGAAGTCGGCGATAGCCTCGCCGCTGCCGCTGTCAAAATGAACTCCGATAGTTTCGGGGATATCGTTCCATACGATCATCGCGTAGATAAAATACGCCGCGAGCACGCCGAATGCTAAAGTGTTCGCGATTATGTGTATGTATCTGTATGCTTTCATAGTTTCCCCTTCCTGCTATTTCTTTACAGCCGGTACTCAATGATCATAATGAGTTCTGCAGGACAATATGCGTATATTGTCTTCTTCAACATCGTAAACTATTCTGTGCTCATCGGTTATTCGTCTGCTCCAAAAGCCGCTTAAATTCCCTTTGAGCGGCTCGGGTTTTCCTATTCCTTGAAATGGGTCTCTGAGAATATCCTTGATAATACTATTTATCCGTTTCAGAGTTTTCCTATCATTTTCCTGCCAATAAAGATAATCGGACCAGCCTCTGTATTCCCAAATCAGTCTCATTCGTCATCGCCCTCAATAAGCGAATGCTCCTCGAAATGAGCTTTGCCTTCTTTTATATCCTTTGCTATCTTTTCAAGATACATAATATTACTTTCCGAGTAGAAGGGGTCGGCGTTTATCTCGAACGGGATCCGCTTTTCTCTGCCGACTTTTGTAAGGAAAATGGTTATGGCGGTCGATAGATTAAGTCCCATTTCTTTCAAAGCTTTTTCGGCGTTTTCTTTTACTTCTTCGTCAATTCTGAAATTTACCTGTGTCATGATACAACAACTCCTTTCACTGTTATTATATCATAAATAATATACAACGTCAAGCATTTACTATACATTTACACAGCAAGAAAATTCCGAAGTATGGTAAGTCCGATATCACCGCTCTTTTCGGGGTGGAACTGACAGCCATATACATTCCCGGAAAATACACAGGCGGGTATCTTCCCGCCGTAATCGGTATATGCCGCCACGTTATCACTGCCGCATACAGCCGCGTAGGAATGCACGAAATAAACATAAGGCTCATCGCCGAGACCGTCGAGTATCGCGCATTTCTCGTTGTATATGAGCCTGTTCCAGCCTATCTGCGGTATAAGCAGGCCGGGCGGCGTCATAAGCTCCACCGTTCCCGGGATAAGCCCGAGGCCGTCTGTTTCTCCGAATTCAAAGCTCTTGTCAAACAGCATCTGCATACCGAGGCAGATACCGAGGAGCGGCTTCTTCTTCGCCTGTTCCTTTATCGCGGGGATCAGCCCGGTCTCGCCGAGCGCCTTCATAGCGTCCGGGAAGGCTCCCACCCCGGGAAGTATTATCCTGTCGGCTTTTTCGAGCACAGCAGCGTCTTTGGTGACAACGCTGTCGCAGCCGATATGGTCGAGCGCGTTCTTTACGCTGAAAAGATTCCCCGCGCCGTAGTCTATTATCGCAGTCATATATCTCCTTTATCATTCTCCCCGATTTCGGCGGGAAGAATGATATATAAATCACAGTGTTCCTTTGGTTGACAGAGCCTCCCCTGTCTCGTTGAGCCGCACAGCCTGTTTCAGCGCGTGCGCGAGCGCCTTGAACAGCGCCTCGGTGATGTGGTGGTCGTTGCTGCCGTATTCCTCGCGAAGATGCAGCGTGATGCCCGCGTTGAACGCGAACGCCCTCATAAATTCTTCGGTGAGACAGCTCTCGTAATCGCCGATACGCTCGTTTGTAAACTTCGCATTCAGCACCAGAAACGGCCTTGCGCTCACATCGAGCGAGCAGAAGCAAAGCGCCTCGTCCATGGGGATATACGCGCTGCCGTAGCGCATTATTCCCGACTTGTCTCCGAGAGCCTCCGCAAACGCCTTTCCGAGCGCTATACCTACGTCCTCAACGGAGTGATGACCGTCAACGTTCAGGTCACCCTTGCACTTCACGGTCATATCAAACCCGCCGTGAACGCACAGCGCCGTCAGCATATGGTCAAAGAAGCCTATGCCGGTATCTATGTCATAGGTACCGCTGCCGTCAAGAGAAAGCTGAACTGTGATATCCGTTTCTTTCGTCTTGCGTGAGATCCCCGCCGTCCTTATCATAGCTGCACCTCTTTGACTCCGAGGATAGCCGAGAGCGCGTCATACAGCTTGCGCATATCGGTGCTCGTGCCGATAGTTATGCGCAGATAGTTCTCGATACCCGGCTTATCCCAGTGCCGGACGTATATCTTCCGCTTTTTGAGCTCCCCGAAGATAAGGTCGGCGGAGACTGTCTCATGCTTTGCGAAAATGAAGTTCGTCTTTGAGTCGGGGAATTCAAACCCGAGCCTTTTGAGCGCGTTCTTGGCATACTCGCGGGTACGAACCACCTTGTCGCAGTTCGACCTGAAATTATCCGGGTCGGAGAGCTCCGCGGCGCCGCAGGCTATAGTCAGGCGGTTCATCGTGTAGCTGTTTATCGAGAACCTTACGTCGTTCATATACTTGATGAGCTTCTCGCTGCCGATAGCGTAGCCTATGCGTATGCCCGCCATACTGTGCGATTTGGAGAACGTGCGGACAACGAGCAGGTTGTCGTATTTCTTCACGAGCGGCAGACAGCTCTCGCCGCCGAAGTCGATATACGCCTCATCTACGATAACGACCGAGCCGGGATTGCCGGAGACTATCTTCTCGATATCATCGACGCTTTCGAGCACGCCGGTGGGGGCGTTCGGATTTGCAAGCACTATACCGCCGTTCACACGCAGATAGTCGTCCGCGTTTATGTGCATTTCCCCGTTCAGCGGCACGGTCTCGTATTTTATGTTATACACCTTTGCCCAAACGTCATAGAACGAGTAGGTTATATCCGGGAACAGCACGGGTCTGTCGGAATAGAAGAACGTCAGGAACGCGACGGACAGCACATCGTCCGAACCCACTCCGACAAACACCTGCGACGGCTTGGATTTGTGCAGGTCGGCAATACCCTTTACGAGCTCGGAGGCATCCGGGTCGGGATAGAGCCGCAGGTCGCCGTATTTGAACGCCTCGATAGCCTCCCTTACCTTCGGCGAGGGCGGATACGGGTTCTCGTTGGTATTGAGCTTTATTATATCCTTTTCTTTAGGCTGTTCGCCGGGCACATAAGGACTTATGCAGCGAACGGTATTTTCCCAGTCTGACATATTATTTCCTTTCCGACAGCGTTTGTCGCGCCTGTCACTTATCTTATATCTTCTATCCTTACTTTTATGGAATTGGCGTGTGCGGTGAGACCCTCGCGCTCGGCAACTCTTATGATGTCGTCCGCGGCGCCGTTCAGCGCGTCTCTCGTGTAGTAGATGTAGCTCGACTTCTTTATGAAGCTGTCAACGGACAGCGGCGAGAA
>JAFTAG010000342.1 GCA_017458655.1 Ruminiclostridium sp.
ACGCCCAACGCCTGCCCCGCGGGAAGCAAGGGCTGCGGCGCGCTCGAGATCATCGGCGAAAAGTTCACGGTCGATGAAAGCTTTGAGAAGCGCACCGATATACTGCCCGCCGAGCTCGGTTTCAGAAAAGCCCTCGACTGCGAATTCACCGAATACGCTTACGTTATCCACGACAAGAACTACGCTGGGAGCGTTTCGGGGATAAAGGAATATTTCGCGGGCGACAGGTCCTTCCGGCTGCTCGGGCGCTGGGGGACGTGGAACTACAAGAATATGGACCTATGTATGCTCGACGCTATGGAGCTTGTGAGGGATATGTGATGCTGATAAAAATAGTAGAGCCCGATTTTATCCACGAGGACGAGCGCGGCCGCCTCACACAGCTCGTGCACGACGGCTATAAGCAGTACAATATCGTGTTCTCGAAAAAGGGCGTTCTCCGCGGGAACCACTACCACAGGGAGAACGAGGAGGCTTTCTTCGTGATAACGGGCGGGTTCAGGCTCACCGCCGAAAAGGACGGCATAACTGAGGAATACGACTTCGCTGAGGGAGATATGTTCGTGATACCGCACAACGTCACTCACAGCTTTTATTACACCGAGGACACATATCTCGCGAGTATGTACACCCTCGGAGTCGAAAAGGAAAACGGCGAAAAGGACATCTTCGCCGAATGACAGGAGGGATATTTATGTTCGCAAACAAAAAAACACCCGACGAGCTCCTTGACGAGCTTATCAAGCGTTACCCCGTGTTAAATGAGTGTGTCGGCGGCATAAAGGACGCCTATGAAGCGCTCCGTACCTGCTTTGCCGCGGACAAGACGCTCTGGTGCGCGGGCAACGGCGGCAGCGCTGCGGACTGCGACCATATCTGCGGCGAGCTGATGAAGTCGTTTATGTTCAAGCGGCCGCTGAACGGCGAGTTTTCCGACCGTCTCACCGATATGTACGGCGACAGCGGCAGCAAGCTCTGCGGCAGGCTCGAAGGCGGTCTGCGGGCTATTTCCCTGCCCTCGCTCACCGCGCTCTCCACAGCGATAACCAACGATATGGGCGGAGACCTTATCTTTGCGCAAATGGTGACGGCGGCGGTATCGCGGGGCGATGTGTTCCTCGGCATCAGCACCTCCGGCAATTCCCCGAACATCGTGAACGCCGCAATGGCGGCGCGCGCAAAAGGCGCCGCGGTGATAGTGCTGACGGGGAAGAACGAATGCAGGCTGGACGAGATATGCACGGTGGCGATACACGTTCCCGAGACGGAGACCTACAAGATACAGGAGCTGCACCTGCCCGTATATCACGCGCTGTGCGCTATGACAGAAGCGGAATTTTTCGGGAAGTGACGGTCACTTCTTTTTGAAGATTACCAGCTTGCTCGCTATGTAGTTGAGGATTATCACGACCGCGTTCGAAATGCACTTCCAGAGCGTTGAATTGAAGTGACAGACATCGACCGCGACGTACATAATGAGCACATCGAGCAGACCTGTGAGCACTCTCGCGGAGAAGAACGTCACCGTTTCGTGTATGACGGTCTTTCTGTCCCACGACTTGCTGTTGAATACCCAGAGCTTGTTGGAGATGAACGCGAAGCCCACGCCGATGAGCCAAGCGAGCGCCGCGGATATGACATTCGGCACGCCCGCGATATTATAGAGCAGGTAGTATGCGACGATGTTCACGATCGTCGAACAAAGCCCGAAGAACCCGTATGATATGATGTCCCTGTATTTTTTGAAAAGCGCTTTTATCTTTTCCATTTTAACCTCATTGATAATATGTTTTCTGCGCGGATAAACAATTATTTTGCATTTTCTCCCGCCGCATAAACTATATTATATTACAAAATGTGATATTTGTCAATCGCTTATCGTGATTTGTTTCCCGCGCCGTCGGCACAGGGAACAAACCGATGCGGACGCAGATCGCAAAAAGGAGAAACTATGAAAAAAACAGTGATAGTAATGCCGATAGCCAACGAGGAAAGCTCGATAAAGCAGGTCATTGACCGGATAATGTCGCTGCCGTACGATGAACTGTACCTCTACCCCGTTATGGACAATTACTCAAAGGACAGGACGCAGGAGATAGTTGAGGAATGCGAGAAGATATACGACGGCAGAGTGAAGCTGCTGTTCTACGAGCAGTCCCGGGGCTGCGTGAGCTGCTATTTCTACGGCTTTAAGCAGGCCATAGCGGACGGCGCGGAGTTCATCATCGAAATGGACGGCGGCGGGAGCCACGACCCGGCAAGGCTGCCGCTGTTCATCGAAAAGCTCGAAGCGGGCTACGACTGCGTATGGGGCTCGCGGTTTATGAAGGGCGGCAGCATAGAGAACCACCCGCTTTACCGCAGGATGTTAAGCTCCGGGGGGACGTTCCTCTCGAACCTTGTGCTCGGCACGAAGCTAAAGGATATGACCAGCGGGTTTGAAGCCTTCCGCGCGGAGATACTCGCGAATATGCGGCTTGAAAACTTCCTGTCGAACGACCATATGTATCAGACGGAAATGCGCTTTTACTGCCGTAATTTCAAGACGGTGGAGGTTCCGATAAACTATATCGGAAGCTCCTCGTCGCTGAAAGGCAGCACAGTCACAAGGGCTTTGAAGATACTTTTCAAGCTGAAAAAGAACGAAAAAAACATCTTTATAAAATAGTTGATGATGATCTTGTGCTTTCCCCGCCCGATGCGGGATAAAGCACAAATAATAATGCCGTTTACTATAACGGATAAATGTACACCGAAAAGAGATCGGCGCCCGTGTTACCGAGCGCCGTATTTATTTTTCATCACACAAAGCTTACGGATATTGTCACGATCCAAACAGCGGCGAAGCCGTACCACTATTGTCAATCATCAATTATTATCCGTTGAACAGTATTTCCCCTTTCTCGTCTATCGTGAAGATAGTCGCGTCTGTGCGGTAATAGTCGCCGTAAACATCTTCAACGATGAAGCTGTACTCATAGTCGCCCGCGGTAAGAAAGTCATAGATCACATTGTCACCGTCCTGCCAGGTGTAGGGATCATCGAAGTTATACTCTATATCCTCGCCGCTCTCTTCATCATAGATGCAGCAGATCGGGTCTATCCTGTCTCACGATACCAGCCATATCGCTTTGCGCCGCCTCGTAGAGCTCCTTCGCGCAGTCGTTGAACGCTATCACGAGGTCGTCGAGCTTTCCGAGGTCGATTATCGAGAATGTGCACCCGCTTTCCTGTCCCACGCTCTCGCATTCGGCGTAGAAGCTGTCTGCAACCGTCCTTCCGAGCTCACCGCCGTTTGCGCCGGGGTTTTCCGCGAGGAAATTTCCGATCGACGTGTAATCCCAGCCGGAACCGGGCTCGATCTCCTCCGAGCCGAAGAAATATCTCGCGTAGGAAGCGAGAATGTTCGCGGTCTCGATAGTTCCCATAAGACAGCAGTCAAAGCCGATGAACTCGAACTTGTCGGTCATCTTTTCATATACCTTCGAGAAAGCGGTATTTATCTCCTGCAGCGAAAGAGAGTCGCTCTCGTTGAGCTCGTCGAAGCACACGCCGGAGATACTTCCGCCGCCGTGATCCCAGAACACGACACCCATTTTCTCGGCGGGGTAATTCTCAACTCCCCATTCGAGGAAATCGGCAAGATTGTCGGAACTGCCCATATTTTTCAGCGGGACGGGATCAAGTCTGAAAAGGTCGGAGTCCTCTACGATATAGCGCTCCGCCTCGGATGCGGACATCACTTTGTTCTGCCACTCGGCGGTACCGCCCGTCTGTATTATGAAGCGGACATTGTCGCTCGCCTGCGCCTCGAGCATCTGAAGAATGTCGTCCGTTGCGGAGCCCTGCTCGCTCTCGAGATCGGTGCCGCAGAGATAAATGAATATCGACCATGTGTCCTTTTCTCCCATTGAGGTGTTTCTTCCTGCGGCGCGGGAGATGTTCATTCTTCCCGTGCTGCTGTCCACCGACATTTTCAGGCTCTTGGTGAACTTTTCGCCAACGGCTTCCGCACCGCTGTCATCATCTCCGCCGTCGATCTCCGCGGGCGCGGCGGTCGTTTCAGCGGGTGCGGCGGTCGTTGTCGTTTCCGCTTTCGGCGCTTCCGCTGCAGTCTTACCGGGGGCGGCGGTCTGTGCGGGAGCTCCGCAGCCGGAGGTGAGCATTACCGCAGCCGCTGCGGCCGCGGCGATAAGTCTTTTTTTCATGGCAACTCCTTACTCTGACAGCCTGCAGGTCACACCGCAAGCCGATATGTTTTCGCCCGGTAATCGTGACCGAGACATTGAACAACTATCATTGTCCACAACTTAAGCAGATACAAATATTTCCTTAAATTGCAGACATTGATTTAATTATGCTTTAAATCCCGCAAAAAATCAATAGCTTTGCCCGTTATATCGTAATTATGCACAAAATATCCTGAATGCGTTGATATATTTAGAAAAATAATACAAACGGTGTTGCAAAACTCGGAAAAATGTGATATACTTGGTAAAAAGGCTTTGTCACACTTTTTATGATCCTGTCACAATTCCGATAAGCAACGAAATTGTGAATTATGAATTGTGAATTTAAAAAATACGAGGTGTATTATGAAAAAGACAGCATTGCTATGCTCCGGAATCACCGTATGTATGCTGCTCGGCGGCTGTGGGAGCTCAGACAGCGCGAATACCGCTCCGGCGGGAACGACCGCGGCTCCGGAAACGACTCAGGCTCCCGTGACAACAGAGGCGGTGATGACAACGAACTACGGTGAGATGCGCGATATCACGATAAAAGAGCTCGTCGGCGAGATGACCGCGGGCTGGAACCTCGGCAACACGCTTGACGCGGAGGGCGGCGAGACAAAATGGGGCAACCCGAGAACAACGCACGAAATGATAGATTTCGTTGCACAGTCGGGCTTCAACGTGATACGGCTGCCTACGACATGGGGCGACAAGATAGATACCGACAACGGCTTCAAGGTCTCCGACGAGTGGATGTCGCGCGTTAAGGAAGTGGTCGATTACGCGTTCGACAACGATATGTACGTCATTCTCAACACACACCACGAGACCTCGTGGATAAAGCCCGACGAGAGAGGCGTGAACGATACGCTGCCCGAATTTACCGCGCTCTGGAAGCAGATAGCGGAGGAATTCGAGCCCTACGGCGACCACCTCATTTTCGAGGGGCTAAACGAGCCGCGTATAGTTGGCGGGAAGAACGAATGGTCGGGCGGCACTGCCGAGGGCAGAGAGGCTGTGAATGTGCTTAACAACGCGTTCATCGAGACGGTGAGAGCCACCGGCGGCAACAACGCAAAGCGTGCGCTGCTCGTTACGACTTACGCGGCGCAGATAACCAAAAAGTCACTGACCGAGCTGCGGATCCCCGAGGACGACGAGCGCATCGCGGTATCGCTGCACGCCTACACGCCGTATGCTTTCACCTACAACGTCAATGAGGACTGGGAGATCTTCGAGTTCGACGAGGAGACCTGCACCGAGGAGCTGAACCGTCTGATGAAATACTGCGAGGACTTTATTTCGGAGCGCGGTGTGCCGGTGATAATCACCGAGTTCGGCTCGGTGAGCAAGTCGAAGCCCGGCGAGACCGAGCGCAACGATGCCGAGAGCGAGAAGTGGGTGGCATACTACGTCGGCCGCGCGAAAGAGGCGGGCATACCCTGTGTTGTATGGGACAACGGATATTACAAGTCGGGCAACGAGCTTTTCGGCCTGCTGAACAGGACGGCGCTCGAATGGTACCGTCCCGGGTTCATCGAGACGTTTATCAAAACGGCGAAATAAAAAACAACTGCACCGTGAGGTGCAGTTATTTCTTTTCACCGTGGGCGGCGTGTGCCCGCCGGGGGGCAGTATGGTTTTCTTTTCGCCCGCAGGAAGTATTGTGCCGCTTTTGCCGCTCCCTGCCGGCGTGGCGAGTTACTTTCTGACCAAAGCGTCAGAAAGTAACCAAAGGGCGCGTATCGCTCGGCCGTCAAAGAAGTTTGGGGTATCTCGGATTGTATGGGCGTGGAACTGCCCATTGAAGGTGCTCTGCGAAATGCAGTGCCCGGTGCAGCAAACTCTTTGACAGGCCGGCGACAGAGGCTAAGGTCAGAGCACCGATTTATCGCTGTCGCGCTCTCATCGGGGTGCTTTCCGTACATCAGGTCTATGCAGAAAAGAACAGGCTTGGAAGTTCAGTCGGGTCGGGCGCTCGGCTCGACGATAGTCTCCGGCAGTTTGTCGGCTCGCATTGTGTCAAATAGAACGGACTTTTCGTGTAAGCACAGCGAGAAATGAATATCTCGGCATTATGTCGGAGTGTCATGCTCGCCTCGGGCGGAGTCTGTACAGACTTGTAATAGGAGCAGTCACTATAAATTCAAATGCGAAGGCAATACAGTTTTTTCGAAAGAGTGGGGGTTTCCTCTCCCCCAAACGCGTCAGCGCTTCTCTCGAGCGGCAGCGTCTCTCTGCGCTCTAAATCGCGTCTGTGAGTCTCAGCAGGCCTTTGCGGCACAAGAGCTTTATGCGTTCGGCTTCGGACAAGGCTCGGAAGCCTTTGGTGCCCGACCACTCTTCGAGGCGGTAGGCGGCTGTGGTGAGCAGGTCGGAGACGGCTTCGCGGACGTTAGGCATAAGGTCTTTCGTGTAGAAGATAAGGCGGCCGCCGCTGTTCCCCGTAATTCCCATAAAACGTAAGAACCACTCGGCTCTGTAAAAGCCGAACGCCTCGTGCAAACCAATAAAATCGGCGATAAGCTCATCGTGGACATTGTTGTCGGTGATACCGAACACCTGCTTTGTGAAATAATGCGTGCATTCGTGACCGCGGCGCAGTGATATCGACTTTTCCGCCCATTCCTCATAGCCGAGCCCCAGATCCTCCGCGGGGACGTTGCTGTAGGGCTTCGCAGACAGTATCGCAAAGCGCGTGGTCTTGCCGGAGATGAACGAGGCGCCCGTCTGCGAGATATTGTCGGGGCGAACGCCCTTGTATGCCGCATTGGTGACGAGCTGCTCAAAATCGGCGGTGTCGCGCACATATATGACGGGCAGCTTGCCCGCAAAGGAGTCAAACATCTGTATTTCAAGCGAATCGGGGGAATTGAACTCCAACGGGCGCTGCGGGCATACGAGCTTGTTTATCGCACCGGCGGCTCCGTTTTCGTCGGCGTACCTTATAATTTTCTCCCACTTTTCAAGAAAGCCCGTGTCCCATACGGACTGCTCCGCGCAGCCCTCAAACCTGTTGCGTATATAGCCGAGAAGCTGCGCTCTGCCGTTTTCATCGAGCCTGTTGTCGGAAGCTATCCTTTCGATGTCCATTACGCCGCCGCCTTTCATTTCCCGTTGCTCCGGTATTGCAATACATTAGGGCACCTCTAAAAACCTCTTGCCGCCCATTCGCACCGCCCTAAAGCCGTCATATTGCACAAATTTTCCTTGACATACGACAGTATGCCTGCGAAAAATTTGTACAATCTGCCGACTTTATGTCGGCACGCCTGAAC
>JAFTAG010000343.1 GCA_017458655.1 Ruminiclostridium sp.
AGGCAAGGAATTTACGGTGCTTACGAATAAGCGGTTCCTTTTCTTCAAGAAGAAAAACTGCATCACTTCGTATCACACCGATATCGGAACGCTTAAACTCGCCGACGGCGGCGATCTCGCGGCATGGTACATAAACGGCGATTATAACAAGCAGATACCCTCAATGGAGCCGAGCGGACAGCTTACCGGCGCGGCAATAGCGCTCGCCTGTCTGTTCAGCTTTGAACAGCAGCCCGACCGTGACAGGATAAGGCTCATCTGACCGGAACAAGACAGCAAAGGGCTGTTTTGAATAAAAAAATTTTTTCATGAAAAGGAGAAAACAAAAAATGAAAAAGATGATCAAGGTAATGGCAGCGATTATGCTCGTTGCGGCAATGGTATTCAGCATCGCGTCCTGCGGCGGCGTTGATATGAACAAGATCAAGGGCGACTGGTATGTAAGCACCATAAACGGCAAATCCGTTGCAGACTTTGCGGCAGAAGCGGGCACAGTTGAAGTAATGGCACAGAAATCTATCAGCATTACAGACAAAGAGGTCTCAATGTCAGCTATAGGTCCTGACGGAAATGTAGCGACTGGCAAGGGTGAAGTCACAGTAAGAGCGAACGGTGTAGAAGCGACTATCGACGGTGTTCTGTTCGGATTTGTATTTCACGAGGCAGACAG
The DNA here is from genome assembly GCA_017458655.1 of Ruminiclostridium sp. Taxonomy (GTDB): domain Bacteria; phylum Bacillota; class Clostridia; order Oscillospirales; family Ruminococcaceae; genus Ruminiclostridium_E. Next base: position 671 of record JAFTAG010000343.1, read on the forward strand.
CACACTGACCTACTCTGTTACCGACGGCACAAACCAGTATGATTATGTGCTTAAAAAGGGTACATACGATCTTGCAGGTGAATACGCGGCTGCTCTTGCCAGCGGCAGCGAAGAAGCTGCTGAAGGCGGCGAGGAGTACAGCGAAGAAGATTACGGCGAGTACGCTGAATAATTCTTTTACTCTTTTTCCGGGTCATGCTCCGCAGTCATGTCTGCGGAGCACTGACCGATTTTATGTTTGTTTTGCAGTGAGGATTTCCGGAAGCAATCGCAAAGCTCGTTTCCGGAAGTCCTCAGGAAAGGAGTATTATGAAGGAGTATTATGAATAAGAAAATCTTGTCTGCATTTACAGCCATTTGTGTTCTGTTCACGGTGACAGGCTGTGGAAGCAGCACTTCGGCTCCTGCACAGGGGGCCGATGCAGGAACCGTATCGGATACGCCTTTAAAGGAAACTGCAAGCACAGAAGAAGCGGAAAAAGCTGACGGCGAAGAAAACAGAGAAATCGATTATACAGAGTTAGGCTCCGACGAGGATGTGACCGAAAAGTATTCTTTTAAAGACGGCGATGATGAGTATGAATTGGACTTTGATTTTGATACCGATGAATTCATAAACGATCTGGAAATGAAGGGAATGGGCGAGCATTCCTCCGGGACCACCGGATATCCCTATGACGGTTCAAGGGGGACGGCAAGAGAGCTTGAAGGCAATATCGCCGTTGTTTCAGCCTTTGTCAGCACGCCGGAGTGCCAGTGGGATTTTGACGAACTGTTCTATACCGAAGCATTTCAGGCTTATTGGTTAGGCTTAGAGACAGCTGTGAAATTCATTGAAGAGAAGAGCAACGAATACGGTCACTCCCCTCACTTCATATACGACTGGTACGAGCACCCCGAGCTGATCTACAAAGGAACTGCCGATACAGACCCTATGGATATGATGAGTACAATGCAGGCAGCGGATCAGTATATTGACAGCAGTATATATACAGCCGATATACTTGAATCAACCGGAGCGGATCAGGTGATCTATATGCTCGTCTATAATACGCCTGTGTATAACCATACCACAAGCTACACAAAAATCGTGCTCGGCATGGATGAGGAATATCCTTATGAGATGTGCAATATGCTCATGAATGTCAATGACAGAGAAAATACACTTCCCTCGACCATAGCTCATGAGATGCTTCACACATTCGGTGCTCCCGATCTATACACCACCGGAGGCATATCATCATATTTCGGGTTCACACAGGAATTTATTGATTATCTGAAACAGAATAATGTCAATGATATAATGCGTGTGGATGCCGACTTTGATCCTGATAAACGTGAAGCGGATTATGAGTCCGTATGGCAGGATATGACCGAAATAACGGCATACTATCTCGGACTTACCGACCATTCCGATATAGTTGAGCAATGGGGTCTCGAACCAAGTCAACACAGTTATTATAATTAAGGAGGACACTCTATGAAGAAAAAACTAACAGCCGCTTTTGCGGCAATGGCTGTTCTGCTCACGGCAGGCTGCGGCGGGAATGAGACCGCGCAGACCACTGCGGCACTCCAGGAAAACCAGCCCGCACAGACCACCACCACCACCACAACAACTACTGCGGCTGCGGCAGCGGATGACACAGCTGACGCAGACAGCGGGGAAGAAGACGATAACGAGGAAGAGACCGACGATGAGGAGCGCAGCGTAAACGGCTTTGCTCTTTCGGTAAACGGCTCCGACGGGAAGATGAAAATATCCCGTGCGGCGAAGAAATCCACATCAATGGGAGACGCGGACACATGGACGATCTTCGTGTATCTTTGCGGAACAGACCTTGAAAGCGATCAGGCGTCCGCAACGGGTGATATCGTTCAGATGCTCGAAGCTGCCGGAAGTGACAACGTAAGATTCGTGATCCAGACCGGCGGTACCGCCCAGTGGCAGAACGAGGTATTCAGCAATACCGCCGGAGAGCGCTGGATATTGCAGAATCAGGATATACAGCTTGCCGACTCGGGGGCGCTTACGAATATGGGCGATCCGTCAACACTTGCGGATTTCCTTAGCTGGGGCGTTGAAAATTACGCTTCCGAAAAAATGGGAGTAGTGTTCTGGGATCACGGCGGCGGAAGCATATCCGGAGCCTGCTTCGACGAACTTAACGAAAACGATTCTCTTTCTCTCGCGGAGATCAACTCGGGACTTTCACAGGTATACTCCGGTATGACCGACAAGTTCGAGTTTATCGGGTTTGACTGCTGTCTTATGGGGACGGCGGAGACCGCGAATGTCATCTCTACATACGCAAGATACTTCTACGGCTCGCAGGAGACAGAACCCGGCACCGGCTGGGATTACACGGCTATCGGCAATTTCCTTGCGGAGGATCCCTCTGTAAACGGCGCAGAGCTGGGCAAGGTGCTTTCGGACAGCTTCTACGATGAATGCGCACTGGGTGAACAGGAAAACGAATGCACATTCACGATAATCGACTGTGAGAAATTTGATGAATTTGCGGTTGAGTTCAATGACTACGCGAAGGCTATTTATGAGGCAGCCGGAAGCGATCTTGCAGGCATAGTAAGAGGCGTGAACAAGGCAGACAATTTCGGCGGAAACAGCAAGTCCGAGGGCTTCACAAATATGGTCGATATCGGCGGTATCGTGAACAACTGTTCAGCTTACGCCGACGGAAGCGCGGTGCTTGCGGCACTTGATGACTGCATAGTTTACAACAAGAACGGTTCTCTTCACAATAACGCTTCCGGTCTGTCTGTTTACTATCCGCTGCAGGTAGAAGGTTCCGAGGAACTCAAGACCTTCTCGGGTATCTGCATAAGCCCCTATTACCTGTCGCTCGTTGATATGATCGCAAAGGGCTATACCGGCAACGGCTATGACAATACGGTATTCTTCACCGAGGACGGTGACTGGTCGAACGAGGACTGTGACTGCGAGAGCTACGATGACAGCTATTTCGACGATGAAAGCTACGGCGAAAGCGGAGAAAGCAGTCTTATTACTTTCGCGGAGAAACCCGGATTCGATGAAGATGGATACTACGGTTTTGTGCTCGATGAAAACGGACTTGAATATACTGCAGATGTTTCCGCGCTGATACTTATGGATCTCGGTGACGGTCAGTTGCTCGAACTCGGCGAGACATACGATGTTTACGCTGATTGGGACAGCGGTTATTTCGGCGACAATTTCGACGGCAAGTGGCTTTCGCTTCCCGACGGTTCACTGCTTTCCATGTACATTGTTGAAGCCGGAGACGACAGCACAGTTTACACTTCTCCGATAGAGCTCAACGGCAAGCGTACCAATCTCCGTATAGTTCAGTCCGGTGACAAGATAAAGATCGAGGGCGCGTGGGACGGTATCGACGAAAATGGTATGGCAGCCCGTGAGATAATCAAGCTCAAGGCAGGTGACAAGATCGCGCCGGTATACTATATCCTCGAAGATGACAGCGACAGCACATATACCGCGGACGCTTACGAATGGACAGACGGCGACAATGTGATATATGCGCTGCTCCCGAATGCCGATTATTACTATGCTTTCAGCATAGATGATGTTTACGGTGACTATTATCTGACCGACCCTGTGGTGTTCACAGTTGAAGACGACGGTATATCTTTTTCGGAACTTGAATAATTAACGGAGGAAAAAACAATGTCAGAAGAGACTAAAACAAAGAAGCCGCTTTTCAGTGAGAACACAGTCGAGGTGCTCGTAGCGATATTCCTCGGCATAACCGCACTTCTTACGGCGTGGGCATCGTGGATAGGATCGCTCCACGGCGGCAATCAGGCTACCAATTACACAAAGAGCAACAATCTTGCTTCCGAGGGAAACTCGGAGTACAACGCGGGTATGCAGCTTTACCTGTCTGACCTTATGGCGTGGAACACTATGATGGAATACAGCTTCGATCAGATCGTTGCAAACGCGGAAGGCAATACCGTTGAAGCAGAACTTATACAGGAAAAGCTTGAGACCTATGCGGCGCAGAATTGCAGCGGCATAATGATTGAAGCTATAAACCAGATGACCGAGGATATGAACTCTCCTTTTGAGGTCGAAGGAATGCTCGACGAATACTTCGTGACCGCTAACGAACTGCTCGAAGAGTCACGCGTATTGCTTGAAGAGGGTCAGCGCGACAATTCCAGCGGCGACGCTTATAATCTTGTCAATGTCATCTATTCGGTAGTTCTGTTCATGCTTGGTATCGTAGGAGTATTCAAAAAGCTCCCGAACCGTACAGTGGTACTGTTGATTGCGGTCATCGGTCTTGTGCTTGCAACGATCTATATGGTAACTATACCTATGCCTACAGGATTTGATTTTGGCAGCTTCTTTGCTGCAAAGTAAAAAGTGAGGTACTATATGAAAAAAAAGTCAGCATTAATATTGGCGGCAGTTATTATTCTTTCCGGTTGTAATAACAGCACGACACCCACATCGACAACTACAGTTCCCGAAACGACCGCCGTTGCCAGTACAACTGCCGGTGCAACTGCCGAACAGCTGCCGGCCACAAGTACCGCGATTTCCGAAACGAAGTCAGAGGAAAAAGCACCCGCTGACCTCGGACTGAATACCGAAACGAAGGATGCTACACAGTACACAAAAGATACCAATGACAAGGTGTATGCGCTTCTCGATTTCGACGACAAAAGTGAATTTGAAAACGCAAATCGCGGTCTCATAGCCGCTCCCGATAGTCTTGAAATTCTTGCGGAGGACGGAACTGTGGCATGGAGCCAGGCGGCGTATGCGTTCCTCGACAAGGACGCTCCCGACACCTCAAATCCGAGCCTTTGGAGAAATGCGCAGCTCAACCATATCTGCGGTCTGTTCGAGGTGACGGACGGCATATATCAGGTGCGCGGCTACGATATGTCCAACATCACCTTCATAAAAGGCGATACCGGCTGGATAGTATATGATCCGCTCATGACGGTGGAGTGTGCGCGTGCGGCATTCGAGCTTGTCAGGGAAAACCTTGGTGATTTTCCGGTTAAAGCGGTGCTTTACTCACATTCCCATGTAGATCATTACGGCGGAGTTGAGGGTATAGTTACCGAAGAACAGGTGAAGAACGGCGAAGTGAAGATATTCGCCCCCGAGGGATTTGAGGAGCACGCGGTCAGCGAGAATATATTTGCCGGAAACAGCATGGCAAGACGCGCTACTTACCAGTACGGGACGCTTCTTGACGGCGGCGAGACAGGCTCGCTCTGCATAGGTATCGGAATGGGGCAGTCCTGCGGTACCACATCTTATATATCTCCGACGGATATTATCTCCGCGACAGGTCAGGCCGTGACGGTTGACGGAGTGGAAATGGAATTCCAGCTTACACCCGGAACAGAGGCTCCCGCTGAGATGAACACATGGTTCCCGCAGAAAAATGCTCTCTGGATGGCTGAGAACTGTACCGGAACACTGCACAACCTTTACACTCTTCGCGGCGCGCAGGTGCGTGACGGTCAGGCTTGGTCGGAATACCTTATGGAAACGCTGAAACTCTACGGCGATAAAGTTGAGGTAGTATTCCAGTCACACAACTGGCCGCATTGGGGCAACGATACAATAAACGAGTACATAACGAATACTGCCGCTGTCTATAAATTCATCAATGACCAGACGCTTCACTACATCAACAAGGGTTACACAAGCACCGAGATAGCCAATATGATCGAGCTTCCGGAAGAACTCTCAAAGGTGTGGTACACAAGACAGTATTACGGTACTGTCGCTCACAATTCAAAAGCTGTTTATCAGAAGTATATGGGCTGGTATGACGCAAATCCCGTTCATCTCGGACAGCTTGCTCCCTCCGACAGCGCAAAGAAGTTCGTCGAGTATCTCGGCGACACAGATGCAGTTCTCCGAAAAGCGAAAGAGGATTACGACAATGGCGAGTATCAGTGGGTAGCGGAGATAACGAATATACTCGTTTTTGCAGACCCGGCAAACGCCGACGCGAGATATCTCTGCGCGGATGCGCTCGAACAGCTTGCCTACACCGCGGAAAGCGGCACCTGGCGCAACGCGTATCTCTGCGCGGCGCAGGAACTTCGTTTCGGTACGAATACAGACGAATCGACACGCGCCAAAACAAGCGGCGGTCTTATGACACATATGACCCCGAAAATGATAATACAGTATCTCGGTATCATCACCGACACCACGCTCATAAGCGACCTGAGCTTCACAGCAAACATCGTTCTTCCGGACGATACATTCACGCTTGTGGTAAAGGACGGCGTTGTGCTGTATGAGCAGGGGACGCTTGCGGAGTCACCCGATGTCACATGGACAACAAATAAGGCTGGACTGTTCGGCATCATACAGAACAATGCCGACCTGATAAACGCCAATCTGACACAGGACGGAGATACGGAGCTCCTCGGAAAGCTGATGTCCGGAATAACAGGATTCGCGGACGCGAAATTCTTCAGTATCGTTGAGCCGTAAGGCTGCATATAAAAAACAAACAGGAAAATGTGAAATTCCTGCATGGGTAGTGCGTACTGTTTATGTAGGGCTGTTTCAATAGGGTCGAGAATCGGAGCCGCAGCAATGAAAGGATAACATCTATGAGAACAAAACGATGGTCGAGAGGAGCTTCGTTAGTTGCTTTTGCATTCTTTGCCTTCTGCTTTCTGATATGTCTGATAATTGCTGTCGTATGCTTTACGGACGCAGCAGGCGGACTTGATGATCACGATATCATCAGAGGTAAATTCCATGTCAGTTCGGAAGCAGAAGACCCTGTCACCGGCATAAGCGGCGCAGTCGTACTCCGCACGACAAAAATGCTTCAGTATCGTGAAAAAGGCTATGAGCACACGGACGGATCATACGCCTATGAGGTTGAAGAGGTTTGGGAAGAAAAGCATATCGAATCTTTTTTTCAAGGATTTCAAAAATACAATAACCCTGATTTTCCGGAGAAGCTTAAGACAGAAGCCTTTTACGGAAAAGCCGAGATAGGAAATATTCCGGTATCAAAGTGGCTTTTGTCCTGCTTCCGGTATGAAGAAACGTCATATGTCGGTGATGATGCGATGATTGCTCCGACAAATCTTCCGGATGATCTGCTGTATGAGTACGGTCTTGTTCAGACGAGTCCCGGACATTTCGTGACGGCGGGAATGACCGAGAATGATGTAGGCTGTGTCGTCGTTGAATACTCTGTAGTAAATCCTGCGCTGTACGATACCGTTTTCACTGCAGTGGGAAAATATGACGAAAACGGCGAGTTTGGCACTCACAATGATACTCACATTCTTTATACCCATGATATTCCCGATGATGAGCTGATTTCTGAATTCAAGAACAAATCCGGTGGTGAAGGGATATGCTTCCTTGTTGCGTCAATAATTTCGGCGATTGCTGCAATCATATTCTGGTTAATATGACTGCTATATCATTTTGAGTTGGAATAATCGATGTACTGCGGATAGCTATGTCCGGAAAGGAGCATCATCCATGAATAAAAACAAATTGATATCTCTCATAACATCGGTCGCACTTGTTTTTACAATTACGGGGTGTTCTGTGAATAATAACAAACAGACCGACACGTCAGACGGGAAAACATATATTTCATCAGCGGATATGATTACCGAAGCGTCGGAGACAATAAACGCGGATACGACGGTTCCCGCGGATCCGGCAGTTTCGGCGGAAACGATCGCTTCCACGGTTTTCGAAAACGCCGTAAAAAGCGCCGGACTGCGGTATGTTCCCGGCAATGGAACGCTGTGCGATGAACCGGACAGAATGGTACAGCGCAAGGCAAACAATGTAAGTCAGATAGTCGGAACGCTTTATAACGGATAGGCTGTCCCGTCGGACTTCTACTATTACCGCTGTATGCTGAACAATAACGGCAAATCGGCTTACGATACCATTCACGCGGGGCTTCTTATGGGTGCAAGCACCATAAAGCTTTCCACACCTCTTAATACCTCAGATGTGGATATCGTTTATTACAGCGTGCTGTATGACGATCCACAGATAGTCTGGGCAGAACCCGGATATGATTACACCTACAACAATTCCGGAAATGTGATCTCTGTATCTCCGATATACAACAGGCTCGCAAAGGATATATCCGGCGCGAAGAAGGCTCTCGAAAACAGTGTGTCTAAAGCGCTTTCGGTCATGTGGGCGCTCCCGAACAACATTGAAAGATCAAAATACGCCCATGACTATTTGACGCATACGACAGATTATGTTGAAGGCGACCTTGATCAGAACGCTTACAGTGCGCTCGTTCAGCACAAGACAGTCTGCGCGGGCTATTCACAGGAATATGCATACATGATGCAGAAAATGGGAGCGCCTTGTGCGGTATTGGTCGGATACGCCGGAGAGGATCACGCATGGAATATAGTCACTCTGAACGGTGAAAGCTATGTCACCGATGTCACATGGGACGATCCCTACGGTAA
>JAFTAG010000058.1 GCA_017458655.1 Ruminiclostridium sp.
ATTCACGGCTCCGGATGCTAAAGTGCTTGTTGTCGATGATACACCCGTAAACATCACGGTGTTCAAAAGTCTGCTCAAACGCACAAAAATGCAGATAGATACTGCCGAGAGCGGTGACGAATGTATTATCCGCACCTCGCTTGTAAAGTATGATATTATATTTCTGGATCACATGATGCCGGTAAAAGACGGTATAGAGACGCTCAGAGAGCTTAAAAGCTCCGCAAAGAACAAAAATATCGAAACACCGATAATATGCCTTACCGCAAACGCTGTGTCGGGTATGAGGGAAAGCTATCTTGCCGCAGGATTTGACGATTATCTCACCAAGCCCATAGATCCCGACAGCCTTGAGAATGCAATTATCACGTATCTCCCGAAGGACAAGCTAATGCCTGCGGACGGGTCTGTCAACGAGGATAGTGACACGGATGTGCAGATACCCGGATATATGTATCAAACAGACGAGATCGATGTTTCGGCAGGACTAAGGCACTGCGGCACTCCCGGCGCTTATATGGCGACAGTACGGGCATTTTATGAGACCGCTTTGTCGAATATCGGCGAGATAGAGGGATATTGGAACAGCGGTGACCTTCACAGCGCGACCGTAAAGGTGCACGCTCTCAAAAGCTCTGCGAGAGTGATCGGTGCGGACAGGCTCGGAACGCTCGCCGAACATGTCGAAAAAGCGGGGAAAGAGAACGACACGGAAACGTTCGGAGGCAATATTACAACGCTTCTCGACGATTACAGACTTCTCGCGAAAAAGCTTGCCGGACCGGATACGGAAGTGTGTGATACGGACAAGCGGCCGGTCATCCCCGAAGATAAGCTGAAAGAAGCATACGCGGCGATGATCGAATTTTCGGAGCAGGTCGATTATGACAGTATGAACTATATTATCGGAAGCCTGTCTGCGTACAGACTTCCCGATGCCGAACAAAAACGTGTGGAAGAGCTTAAAAAAGCCATACTCGGCTTTGACTGTGAGAGTATCCCCGAAATTATTGCAAAAGGAGACAGATAGGATATGGTAAGCAACATCCTGATAATAAGCAGCGGAGCGGCGTTTATGATAGATGCACTCAGAACGAGCCTTATAAAGACCGGATTGAACGTTGCGGAATCCGAGCCCGTCGTGAACAGCATCGAAAAACAACGCGATAATGCCGATATAATTCTGTTTTTTGCGGGAGAATTTGTATATCAGACTTCCGATATACTTGTGTATCTGAAAGATATTTGCGAAGCGGACGAAAAACCGTTATGCGTTATAGGCTATGAAAAAGAGCTGAGCGAGGTGCGTTCAGCCATACCTAAGCATCTGATAAAACACGAATTCACAAGACCGTTCGATGTTAAGATACTGACTGCCGAACTCGTGAAGATCGCCGAAAAAAACGAAGAACTGAAAAAAGGCAGGCACATCCTTCTCGTTGACGATGATATTACGTTCCTCAGGATGATACAGGACTGGCTTTCCATGAAATACCGAATAACATCCGTGAAGTCCGGCATGCAGGCGATAACCTAGATAGCGGCGCACACGCCCGATCTTATACTGCTCGACTATGATATGCCGATCACTCCCGGCTCACAGATAATGGAGATGATAAGAAGCGAGCCTGCGTCCGCGCGCATACCGATAATATTCCTTACGGGCAAGAACGACCGTAAGACCGTTATGAAGGTCATGCAGCTCAAGCCGGACGGGTATCTGCTGAAATCTATGAGCCACGAGGAAATAATCGCTGCGATCGACAATTTCTTTGAGACAAATAAGTGGAAAAATATGAAGTTGAAAAAGGAGAACGGTTATGAATAAAAGTGTATTGAAAACGGCGGCGGCGCTTACTGCCGCGGCAATGATCACATTCACTTCGGGCTGCTCGGAAAGCGGAAAGCCGGCGGAGCAGACAGCGGGGTTCAAGCCTTCACTCGATACAAATACCACCTGTTCGATAAGCGTTTACGGAAATTACGGGAATTTTGAGGCACTCGAAACCGAATTTACTGCGTTCAACGAGTATTATCCCAATGTCGAACTTTCATATACAAATCTCGACAACTACAATTCCTCCATAGGGGCTGCCATTAAAAGCAGCGAAGCTCCGAATATCTATATGATGTGGCACTGGATGATCGACAAGGAGGAATACAGCTCTCTGTTCGACGCATCGGAGGACCTTTCCGACAGTTCGCTTGGTATAAATCTAAGCTGCATCAAAAGCGGGCTTTTATATAAAGAGCAGAGCGGCAAGGTGCCTATGGCACCGATATTCTCGACCACCTACGGTATGCTCGTGAATGAGGATCTTTTCACGAGAGAAGGTCTGTCCTTGCCGACTACCTACAAGGCGCTGTGCGACGCGTGCAAGAGCCTTAAAGAAAAAGGATATAAAAGTCCGATAATGGGATACAATGCCGCAAAGATCGGTTCGTCTATCTCTTATGTGCTTTCTTACCCCCATTTTGCAGCTTCGCTCGTAGGTGAGCCCGGAACCGTCTCAAAGCTCAACGCGCTCGATACATCCGTCGCGGAAACGCTCAGACCGACGCTCGAACACCTCAGTGAATTTATGTCACTGGGATTTATAGACATAAATGAGTGCGCAAAGTTTGAAAACAACTATGACGCGGTCATCTACCGTTTCTTTGAGGGAGATGTTCCGATGATGTTAGCAAACGGAGATGTCGCCTCGGGTACACGCAAAAGAGAAAAACAGTCCGAGGCTTTTACCGCCAACCCGTTCACATATAAATTCTATAATGTCCCGATATGCGAG
>JAFTAG010000344.1 GCA_017458655.1 Ruminiclostridium sp.
CCTCTAAAAACCTCTTGCCGCCCATTCGCACCGCCCTAAAGCCGTCATATTGCACAAATTTTCCTTGACATACGACAGTATGCCTGCGAAAAATTTGTACAATCTGCCGACTTTATGTCGGCACGCCTGAACGACAATAGGCTTTTAGAGGAGCCCTTAATTTTCCGCTTAAGTTGTGAACAGTGATTATTTATTTCAAAATAATCGGCATCATTTTATCTCGTTTTCGGTATCTCAAGCAAAAATAACGATTTCAGGGTCGATTTTTGGCCAAAACAAGTCGTAATAAGCTTATTGCAAGCTATAACAGACTTTTGCTTGACAACCTCCGGTTTTTGTGATATAATGTCACATAGCAAGCAATAAAAGGCAATGCCATTTTTTGAAGAAAATAACGATGGATAAGGACGGACAGAACATTCCGGCAATGAAGGAAACATCTATTAAAAGGATAGGGAAACAAAAATGAACGTAGAAACCGAAAAGACCGTTGATGAGATCGTCACGGAAGGACCCGCCGCGGAGAAGACATCCGGCAGCAAGAAAAAACGAGTGAAAAAGGACGAATTCGCGTTCGAGAAAGATATCCGCTACCGCGGACCGCTTTCATACCGCTGGCTGAAGCTGTTAGGCTGGGTATGTATCGTACTGTCGCAGGTCGCGATAGTTGAGGGGCTTAAGCTGAATGTCTGCGGAACTGCGAACGGGTTCTTTCTCAACGAGACCGTTATGAGCTTCATCACGCCCTCCGCGCTGCCGCTGCTGCTCATATCCATATTCGCATACCTGCTCCAAAAGCGCGACAATTACAAGAACACTATCATGATCTACGGCGTGCTGTCGCTCGTTATCTGCGGACTGTTCGTACTGATCTACGCACGCTACATACTCGGCATAACAGGCGCCTTCATGGGCGGTGACCGTGCCGCGGCAGCCGCGAGGCTCGATGAAGCGCTTTACGGTCTGGAGAACTACAAGGGCTTTATTGCGTTCAACATCTTCATAGATGTTTTCCTCTGTACGCTGATAATGTTTTTCCTTGACTATACTCCGACGCGGTTTTTCACGGGAAAAAAGATACACTTCTTCCGCGCGCTCGTTATACTTCCGCTTGCTTATGAGTTTGCCTGCATAATCCTGAAGATCCTCTGCACCGATCATCTGATCTCGCTGCCGCTGTGGGTATCGCCTTTCTTAACGACGAAGCCGCCGGTCAGCATACTGATGTTCCTGTCGATAGTACGTTACATCAAGCTGCGCGAAAGAAGATTCTTCGCTGCGGGGCGTACTTCCGAGCAGTACAGAGAATATCTTGACTCAAACAAGAATTCACTCGAATTTTCCAAGCATCTTATGCTGATAATATTCATCTACGCGCTGCTCGATCTCGGATTATTTATAGTTCTCACCGCATCCCACGTTGTAATAATGGGCAGCATAGGTCAAACGGAGTTTTCCGAGGAGGTCATCTCGGAGGGAATGAACACCGTTTCGGAATGGGGCTTCGGCGGCACCGCGCGTATGATAGACATTCTGCCCATAGTGCTGTTGTTCTCATACACGCGCTCGCACAAGAAGCCGCTCATCGACACGGGGATACCGATAGCGGGGGTCATAGCGATAGTGATAATATATCTCGACGGTGCGTTCCAGATGCTTGAAGCCGTTTTCAGCAGATCTTCTGCGGAAAGCTCCGGAATGCTTGAAATGATATCGACGTATCTTATTTAGCATGAAAGACTTGACATTGAAATTGTCCGGGTATGTCAGGGAAAATTTGTGCAATATGACGGCTTTATGGCGGAGCGAATGGACAAAACGAGCTGCCAAAGGCAATAACCGCAGTTTCCGCTGCGGATAAAGCATATCAAAACATTGTACAGAAAAGGAAAGAACATTTATAAAAAAGAAATTGACAGCGGCGCTCCTCGCGGGTGCGATCATCGCGGCTGCAGGCTGCGCGGGGAACGCACAGCAGACAACTGCCGCCAAGACAGCCGAAGCTCCGGTAACTGCGGAAGCCGCCTCGACAACAGCCGCGGAAACAACAACGACCGCAGAAAAAACGACCGCGGAGCAGGAGACGACAACCGCTGCCGCGTCGGAAGCCGAGACCACGCCGAACGGATCGGGGATCACCGAACTCGACCTTACCGTCGAGGAATTCAGGGAGCTCAACCATAAGATCTTTCTTGCCAACCAACAGGAAACGATGTTTGAAAGACATTCCACACTGACGGTCAGATTCACTAACGACTTTTCCAAAAGTTCGGCTTTGCCGACTGCTATTATGTGACCCCCGACAGCGTTTATTCCGAGAATGAAGGAAGCTGGTGCGAATACAGTAAAGACCGCGTTAATTATACTGATGTTCGACTCAATTACTTGTCAAATCTGTTAAGGTTTGATATACTGTAATTGAGTATTTTTATTTTATAAAATTTATTCAAAAAATCTGTAACATTTTAGATTTTCCATCGTTTAACTATATGTAGGGTGAGAGAAGGTGAAGGCATGACTTCGGATACCGAGCTTATGGAGCGGGTCGCGTCAGATGACAAGCAAGCGTTCGAGGAGCTCATCGGACGCTATGAGCACAGGCTGATAGGCTTTATCCGCCGTTTCGTGCAGGACGACGGCGCGTGCGAGGAGATAGCCGAGGACACCTTTGTCAGCCTGTGGCTGAACCGTAAGACCTACCGCCCGACAGCGGAATTTGAAACATACCTTTTTACTATCGCCAAACGCCGATGTTTCGACTGGCTGAAAGCGCACCGGAATGACGCTGAAATACTTGAACTGCTCGATACCGACAAGACCGCCGACTCTGCGGAGAATGAGTATCTGTGCAAGGAATTCAGCGCACAGCTGATTGTAGAGATAGAAAAGCTCCGTGAGAAAGACGGCGACAGCTTCTATATGTTTGCGGTGCAAGGTCTGCCGGTAAAAGCTATCGCAAAGAAGCTCGGGATAAGCGAAGTCGCCGTCCGCGTGAAAGTCCACCGGACGCGGGAGAAACTGAAGAAACTGCTGAAAAAGGAGGGCTTGCTATGAACACAGAACGGATATGGTCAAAAATAGAACAAATCGAACAGGCGGACGAGCTGCTGAACGCGGTGAGAACCGAGAAAAAAATGGGATTTTTCGAGTTCCTGAGGGATATGTTCTTCGGACTGGGGCTGAAAAATGTGTTCTATGGCGTGTATGACGCGGTGTTTGTGTTGCTGGCGCTGTCGGCGGCAATGATAGTGTCACTGTCGATACAGCCGCGCGAGAATTTTGCGGAGATCGGCGGTGAGCTGTACGGATATGTGTTTGCGTGTTCACCTGTTGCATATTTCGTATTCTTTCTGATATCGTATTTCAAGGAAAAACTCGAAAACTCCTTCGCGGTGAAGATGACCTGCCGGTACACGGTGCTGCACCTGTCAGCGTTCAGAATGTTTGCAGCGGGGGTTGTGTGCCTTGTGGTGAATGCCGTTGCAGCAGCGATAATGGCGGACAAAATGAACGTTGGTATGCTGAATATCGCTGCGGTGTCGTTCTCATCGCTGTTCCTGTTCGCGCTGATAACCATAGCCTCGCTGCTGAAACTCGGCAGCAAGGGCGTGGCAGTTCCTGCCGGTCTTATCGCAATTTCGATTGTGCTTTGCGCTTTCACGGAGTATTCCATGTTCCTGCGAAATATTCCCACTGCCGCGTACCTCATTCTCGGGGCGCTCTCACTTGTTGCATATCAGAAGATCCTCACAAATATTGAAAGGAAATACAGTTATGTTGTCCGTTAAAAATGTTACAGTAAAATACGGAAAAACCGTCGCCCTCGACAACATCAGCATTGACTTTGAAAACGGCGTTTACGGGCTTATCGCCCCGAACGGCGCGGGCAAGACCACGCTGATAAAGCTGCTCTCGACGCTGCTGTTTGCAGCAGACGGGACGGTAGAGTGGGACGGCAAAAGTATAGTCGCGCTCGATGAAAAATACCGCGACATTATCGGCTATCTGCCCCAGCAATTCGGATTTTACCGCAGCTACACCGCGTACAGCTATCTTATGTACCTTGCCGCGCTCAAAGGCATCCCTGAAAAGCAGGCAAAGGAGCGCGTGAATACGCTGCTTGACGAGGTGGCGCTGCCGGAGGTGAAGAACAAGAAGCTCCGCAAATTCTCCGGCGGTATGATACAGCGCGTGGGAATTGCCGCCGCTATGCTGAATGACCCGAAAATACTTATGCTTGACGAGCCGACAGCCGGACTTGACCCGAAGGAGCGAGTTCGTTTCCGCAACCTCATAGCGTCGCTGTCCGCAGACCGCATTGTGATACTATCAACTCATATCGTTTCCGATGTGGAGAGCATCGCGAACAAGATCGTGCTGCTGAAAGACAAGAAGATATTCCGCTGCGACAGCATGGAGAACATCTGCGCAATGCTTGACGGCAAGGTGTTTGAAGCGGAAATGCCGTCGGATGGGCTGCCCACGTTCTCAAAGCAGCATTTCGTGCTTTCGGAGCGTTTTGAGGGCAATACAGCATTTGCGCGATTCGTCGGTGACGGCTCGGAGGGTGCTCCCAAAAGCGCGAGCCTTGAAGATGTTTTTCTGTATCTCTATCGTGACACGGGGGACGCAGAAAATGCTTAAACACGAGATAATAAAGCAACTCCGGACACCGTTTGTCTGGCTGTTCGCGGCGGCTTGTACGCTGATAAACGCGCTGTTTGTGGTCTCGCAGGACTACGATATCCGCCAGATACTCCGCGAGTGCGAGATAGCGGATATTCTCGGCACAACGGATATCGCGGGCGCGGAATTACCGAATATCGAGGACGAGTTCACGGCAATGCAGGCGGAACAGCTGAAAAATGCTCACAGCGGGTTTGTTCCCGAGGAATACGCGGACGGGCTGCTGGCGTACC
>JAFTAG010000059.1 GCA_017458655.1 Ruminiclostridium sp.
GCCCATTCGCACCGCCCTAAAGCCGTCATATTGCACAAATTTTCCTTGACATACGACAGTATGCCTGCGAAAAATTTGTACAATCTGCCGACTTTATGTCGGCACGCCTGAACGACAATAGGTTTTTAGAGGAGCCCTTAATATTTTGTGGTATCGGCTTTGCTGACGGAATAATAAATCTCCCTCACCTTACGGCGGGGGAGATTTGATGTTTTTTACCGGCAATCAGCCTAAGAAAGGAAAAGAATGCTGCCGTATATTTTGCAGATACTCTGTCTTACATTCTGCCTTTCTTACGCGAAACTTTGTTGGCGTACATACGTTCGTCGGCTATTTTGAGGCACATATCGATGTTATCGTAATCATCGACGTAATCGATGAAGAAGCCTGCGCTCATACCTACGGAGTAGGGCTTTTCGGCGCTTGCGTTATATCTTGCGAGATAGCCGTCGATACGGCTTCTGTAGAATATCGGGATAGCGTTGTCGTAATCGTAGGCGCCGAAGATGATGAACTCGTCGCCGCCCGAGCGGACGCAGTATTCGCCGTTGCCGCAGCAGGTCTGCAGTGCGCGCGCCGCGACGGTTATCGCGTTATCGCCCTCGACGTGTCCGTAATTGTCGTTGATCTTCTTTAAGTCATCGAGGTCGGCAACGATGACGAGCAGCCGTATATGACGCTCCTTTGCGGTGTTGAAGACATCCTCGCTGTAGAGCTCGTAGCCCTGACGGTTATAGAGACCGGTCATACCGTCGCGTATGGAGTTGGAGAACGCGCGGTTGTACATCAGCCGCATACGCTCCTGCATACGGATATATTCCAGCGAGACGCTGACGCTCGACGACCATGTGTGATAGATATCCTCGGGGGTGTCGGTCTCATCGTTCAAGAAGCGGACGACCTGATATCCGAAGCATCTGTCCTCAAAATGCACCGAGTTGAAATAGCAGGTGACGGGGCGGTCTTCGAGCAGCATTCCGGGCGGGAACAGGTCGAGCGAGCTGAACGGGACATTTCGCTTGACAGTGCCTTCGCGCTCCCAGAACAGCGCCTCGGTCATTTCGTCCTGATAACCGTCTCTGATATACTGCTTGTCGTCCTCGCGGAAGAGGTTCCAGTCCTTGTTGAGGCAAAGCACGAAGGCTGCGGCGTTTCTGAGCAGGAATACTCTCGCAAGCACCGTATCAAGAAAATCATCGAAGTTCTCCTGCGCCATCAGCGATTCCTGCATACTGCTGATACGGAAGCTTACCAGCGACTCGGATTCAAGGCGCTCGGCCTCGTTGAACTCGCGGGCGAATGCCACGTCGCGGTGGCAGCCGCAGCTCTCGCCGCTGACGAAGAAGCCCACGCCCAAATCGTCGGGTTCGACGGTCTCGCCGGTGAGCTGCCTGTGAAGCTCGCATACGCAGCGTTCTCCGGTGTTGACGTCGGGTCGGGTGCAGGACGTTACCGACGGGTCGTTGGCTATGGAATCCTTACCGAGGTCGTAGCCTACGATACGCACCTCCTCGGGAACTCGTATGTTGCGCCGCACCAGCTCATTTGTGAGCGTTACCGCGGATTTGTCGTTTGCACAGGCGATAGCGTCGGGCATTTCAAGCTCGCCCTCGCCAAGCTTTCTTGCGAGCTCCGTGGCCGCCATAGTCCAGAAATCGCCGAAAATCTCGTAATGCGGCTCTATATTCAGTCCGTGGCGCTTCATAGAGTCGCGGTAGCCCTTCATACGCAGGTGAGAAACGGGGAATTCCTCGGCACCCGTGAGGCAGTATATCTTTTTGCAGCCGTGCACCTCGATAAGGTGGTCGATGACCTTCGCGAAGCCTATGTCGTCGTGCGCGACAATGCCGGTGAAGCCCTGAACGCCTTCGTTGTCGAAAACGACGCACTTTTTATCGGGCATAGACTTCATCATATTGTAGATACGTTCCTTCACCCAGGAAACCCACAGCGAGTAGTCAACAACAATGTAGCCGGCGATATCGGAGGATCTGATAAGCTCGTAGATGTTCTCCTCACCGTACTGGTGCTTTGTATGCTCATCGGTAAGCGTGAACGCCGAAAATACCGCGACGTTGTAGTTGAGCTTTTCAGCCATACGCACTATACCGGTCAGACATTTGCTGCGGAAAAACCCGTCGGAGGTACCGACAATGACCGCTATCGTTTTTCTCTTTTCCATTTTCAGCTCTCTTTACAGTTCTATAGTTAAGCTTCTGCCAGTAATATCGTATCTGTCGGTAGAGACGCCGCACTTTTCAAACATCATTGCGGACGCTTTCACCCCGTCGGTATCGGCATATTTGTTGTCGAGATATACAACGCGCTTTATCCCGCATTGTATGATAGCCTTTGCGCATTCGTTGCACGGGAACAGCGTAACGTAGAGCGTCGCGCCGTTCAGTGAGGGGATATTGCTGTTGAGTATGGCGTTGAGCTCCGCGTGGCAGACGAACGGGTATTTGGTATCGAGCGTGCTGCTGCCGTTTCTTTCCCACGGCATCTCGTCGTCGTCGCAGCCGGTCGGCATACCGTTATATCCGACGGAAACTATCTTGTTCTCCGAATTCACGATGCAGGCGCCGACCTGTGTGTTGCTGTCCTTGCTGCGCTGCGCGGACAAAAGGGCTATCCCCATAAAGTATTCGTCCCACGTTATGTAATCGGTTCGCTTCATACCAAACCACCACCCGTTTTATAATTAATAATTAATAATGAATAATTAATAATTAAGGTGTCCGCCTGCGGCGGACTTATTTGAATCGTGACGAAGCGGAGAGCTCCCGCTTCTTTGGGAAATATATCGTAAACGGAAAGTCCGGGCTTTCCGTGATGTAAACGTACACACTATTATTCTATCACATTTTTTTAACTTTTTCAACCCTTTTTCGTAAAAAATCCAGGGTTTCTTGTACAAAATCACAGATTTGAGAGAATAAACCTTTCCTTACGTCACGATCCAAATATGTCCGCCGCAGACGGACTCAACAATTATTCATTATTGATTATTAATTAAAAAAATCCGCGTCAGGCAAAGCCTGACGCGGTCTTTTTTTGTCATATCAGCCCTTGACGCTTCCGAGTGTAACGCCGCCGATGATGAATTTGGAGAGGAAGAGATATACGATAACGACCGGTACGATGGACAGGAGAATTATCATATAAACCTCACCCATATCGCCTGCCTGCGAGTTGATACGCGAACGGACGATAGAAAGCATGATCGGGAGAGTCCACATATCCTTCTTGTCAAGTACAAGAGCGGGAGTGAAGAAGTTGTTCCACGAAGCAACGAACGCGAAGATCATCTGTACCGCGATAGCGGGCTTAAGGATAGGCATACAGATGAAGTTGTAGGTCCTGAATTCGTTGGAACCGTCAACACGCGCTGCTTCAACGATCTCAAGCGGGAGCGTACTGTCGATGTACTGCTTCATATAGAAATACGTTGCCGGAGCAGCGATAGCGGGGATAACGAGAGGCCAGTATGTGTTCGTGAGGTTAAGGCCGTTTACGAGCTGAACGAAACCAAGCGCGGAAACCTGAGTCGGGATCATCATAACGAGAATGATGAACTTATGTACGACATTTCTGCCCTTGAAGTCGTAAACGCATACACCGTAAGCGGTCATAGCCGAGAAATATGTCGTAAGTATGCAGGTGAGCGCAGCAACTATGAAGCTGTTGAGCATACCCTGCGGAAGGAAGAAGAGGCTGGTGTCATTCCAAGCGGTAACGAGGTTATCGATGAAATGCTCCTTGGGGAGCAGTGTGAAACCTGCCTGCAGCTGTGCGTTGCTTCTCGTGGCGTTGATGATAAGGAGATAGAACGAGAACAAGCTCAGAACGGTAACGAATGCGAGGAAAATATAGGACACGATCCTCGAAACAACGAGGGAGGTGGTATTGGATTTGTCGAAATAATCCATCTGTCCGTTTTTCCTGTTGATTGCTGCATTTGCCATTATTTCTTCTTACCCTCCTTTTTAGGTTCAGTGGATCTGAATACTACGAAGCTGAGAATACCGGTAACTATGAACAGGATAATGGAGACCGCACCTGCCATGCCGTAGTTCTTGCTCGTGCCGATGTAGCTGTTCAGAGCCATAACGAGCGTCTTTGTAGTGTTGTTCGGACCGCCGCGACCTGCTGTGATGATCTGCGGTACGTCGAACATCTGGAGACCGCCTATGAGGGCAGTTATTACAACATAGATTATGATAGGCATAAGCAGCGGTATCGTTATCTTGAAGAATACCTGTGTGGAGTTCGCGCCGTCGATGGACGCAGCCTCGAACAGGCTCTGGTCGATACCCATGATGCCCGCCATAAGGAGGATAGTGGTATTACCGAACCACATAAGGAAGTTTATAAACGCGATGATAGATCTTGCAGACCATGTGTTGTCGAAGAACAGATAGGCCGAACCGCCGTTTCCTGTGAAGAACAGCTGGTTGATAGGACCAACCGACGAGAAGATCTGGAAGAACAGCATCGCAAACGCCGACGCCATTATCAGGTTCGGCATATAGATAACTGTTTTGAAGAACGCCTGCCCCTTTATCTTCATTCTTTCGCTTGTGAAGATAACGGCGAGCAGAAGCGCGAAGACGATCTGCGGGACTGCACCGATGACCCACATGATCATTGTGTTCGTGGTGTAGTTGAGGATCTCAAGTCTTCCGTCTGCGCGGGGCGTGAAAAGGGTAACGAAGTTTTCAAAGCCTATAAAGTTAGGCCCGATATGCTTCAGACCGTCCATATAGTTTTCGAAGAAAGCATTATAAAAAGTAGAAAAAAGCGGTATAAGCGAGCAAGCGACATAAACGATAACAAACGGAGCGATGAAGAAATATCCCCAGCCTGCGTAGCTTATTGACTTGTGCTTTACCGTTGCGGTTGATGTTGTCGAACTCATAAGCCGTTATCCTCTCATAGATCGTAGTTTGTAAGATATCGCCTTAATTAAGAGGCGAAGCAAGTTGCTTGCCTCGCCTCTCTGATCAGCAATTATTTGTTTGACTGTAAGATAACTTACGGAGTCTGAACTGCAGGATACTTCTCGTTGATGTAGCCGTAGAAGTTCTGGAGAGCTGTTTCCTTCTCAACGGAACCGTTGATGTACTGCTTGATGTAATCCTGATAACCTTCGTTGCAGAGCTGGTCATAGTTTGTGTTGTTCTGGAACTTGATGTTATCGGTCATACCAACGAATACCTTAACGTCGTTCTGGTTGCCGAGGAATGCGGAACCGTAGTCCGGATCGTCAGCGAACTTCTGGTTAACGCTCTTGTTGTTTGTGAACTGACCTTCGTTCTTGATGAGCTGTTCGCAAACGCTCTCATCTTCTGTGAATGCCTTCATAACCTTAGCAACGAGGGAGCCGTTGTCTGTACCTGTAGCTGCGAGCATCCATGTACCGCCCCAGAAGTGAGCCATCGGGCCTTCGCATATAGCCCAGTCACCGAAGCAGCCCTTGTCGGGATCCTGTGCGTTGCCCATGCAGAAGTTGAAGTACCAAGCAGGGCCGAAGAAGCACATTGTCTTACCGTCAGCAAACATCTGAGCGGTCTTACCGTCATCCCAAACGCCGGGGAGTGTATCGAGGATGTAGCCCTTCTCATAGAAGCTCTTCATCTGCTCTGTCCACTGATCTACAACGTCCGGTATTGTGAGCTGGCCGCCTGTTACCCAAGCGCTTGTTGCGTTGTTGGAGAATACACGGTAGTTATCTGCGAAGGAGGACTGGATGTAGTAGCCTGCGTCCTTAGCCTTTGCTGCAACAGCCTCGTACTTGTCCCAAGAATCGAGCTGAGCCTGAACTTCATCGGGATCGTCTGTGCCGAGAACTGCCTTAGCTATAGATCTTCTGTAGATAAGAGCGGACGGGCAGCACTGGAAGGATACGCCCTTGATCTTGCCGTTGCTGTCGGAAGCAGCATCTACAGTGTACTGATACTCTGTGGGCACCTGGCTTACGCCGATACCGGATACATCCATTGTGTAGTCGGAATCTGTGTACTTGAGGATGTAGTCAGCTTCTGCAAGGAACATATCTACCTTGTCTGCTGCGGAAGCTGTAGCGTTAGCCTGGAGAGCCTGGTCGAGCTTATCCTGGTAAACACCGCCGTCGGAAGGATTGATTGTCCATACTACCTTAACGCCGTCGAGTGTCTGAGCAGAAGCATCATAGCCGGGCATATACTTTTCGAAGAAGCCCTTGAACTCTTCGTTCCAAGCGTAGATGTTGAAGGTGTCGCCTTCGTCTGCAGCGGGAGTAGCTGCTGCTTCTGTTGTGGCAGCCTCTGTTGCATCGTTGTTTGCGGGAGCAGCTGTCGTTGTGTCGTTGTTAGCGGCGGGAGCAGCTGTCGCAGCAGTTGTTGTGGTCTGGTTGTTTCCTCCACAGCTTGCTACGGACAGTACACAAGCAGCTGCAAGAAGAGACGCCATTATTCTTTTCTTCATAGTTCTTTCCTCCAAATTACTTTGATCCGTCTTTGCGGATCCGGTTTGAATTTTTGAATTGGAGGGCGATTAAATTTCCGCCCCTCAATTTCATTTGTAACTATATCACAAATTTTCCGATTTTGCAAGTGGTTTTTTAAAAATTTTTTTGGTGATTTTTTCGAAATCGTTTTCATTTACCCGACTTCAACACTCACTTTGTTAATTTTGCCACAGGTTCGCTCGCATTGCGAAGTATGTAATTTTTCGGAGCGTTTTGCCGCGATTTTTCGTGGTATATAGCGGCTTTACCGGCAATTTCTCACTTTGAGCCGCTAAACCGCTCGTTAAAAAAATAACAAGCTGTAACTGTTCTGTAACCTCTTTTTTGTGCAATGGGACGAAAAATTTTATTTCATTTTTGAAAACGTTTACCTGCTGTTTTTCTGCTAAATTGTAATAACTTTGTTACCGTTTTTAACCTTGAAATTAGCTAAAAATAGCGTGCAAAGCAATTAATTTAGCTCGAAAAATTAACTTAACTCACTTCGGAGCGAGTTTTCAACAGGTCGGCATTGTGCAATATCACTGTTTTGCAAAAGCTCGAAAATATAAAAAATGTGTAAAAATATTTCCGAAAGGGCTTGAATTTATACCCGAAATATAGTAAAATAAATATGTAGTTTTTCTTGTTCCGTGAGAATACTACATCTTGTGCGGATATGCCGCACCGGTCAATATATTGTATTCGTATTATAATGGTATATATTACCGAACGGAGTGATCTTATGGCAGATAACAGAACCGCCCGCACAAGCGTTGCCGGAAAGGCTCGTTTTTATCACGCCGTAAGTCCGGATGCACAGAGCTGTATATTCCTGTACGGCTTTTTTGTTTTGAAAGGATGGATAATATGAAGAAAGCAGCGATAATTATGGGAAGCGACAGCGATCTTCCCGTTGTAAAAAAGGCTGCCGAGGTGCTCAAAAGCTTCGGTGTGCCGTTTGAAATGCACGTCTATTCCGCGCACCGCTCCCCCGCGGAGGTCTCGGAGTTCTCGAAAAATGCCCGCAGCAACGGCTTCGGAGTGCTCATAGGCGCCGCCGGTATGGCCGCGCACCTTGCGGGAGCTCTCGCCGCGAACACCACTCTCCCGGTGATAGCCCTCCCCGTAAAGGCCAAGGCTCTCGAGGGCATTGACTCCCTGCTCTCGTCCGTAATGATGCCGCCCGGCGTCCCCGTTGCGACCGTCGGCATAGACTGCGCCGCCAACGCCGGCTACCTCGCAGTCCAGATACTCGCCGTATCGGACGACGAACTTGCGCAGAAGTACGCCGCCTTCAAAGAAGAACAGCATAAGAAAAACCTCGCCGCAGACGAGAAGATGCAGACAGTCGAGATCTGAGGCACAGACTGCGGAGCCCCTGGCATTTGCCTTGAAGCGCCGCATCGTGCGGCGTTTGAGCAAATGCTCAATGCATCCTGCATTGACCCGCACCCGCTTAGGGGCTTACGCAGCCCCTAAGGACCCCGCGCCAGCGTTCCGCTGGACCAAATGTTATTTATATTCAAGTCGCTGCAAATGATGAAAGGAGTGAAAAATATGACATCTAAAGAGTTTGATTTGTTTATTAAAATGTTGCTTAAAATGCTGAAAAAAGGCGAAGTTGAAGAAGTTATTGAACTTCTCGAAGAATCCGTAAACGATAAAGGTAAGGAACAACAATAATACAGCGTTTTCTATCCCCGCCGGAGGCGGGGATAGAAAACAAAAATAATTTCAAAA
>JAFTAG010000345.1 GCA_017458655.1 Ruminiclostridium sp.
GCAATGACCACCTCGTCGCTGTCAACACCGAGCTTGCGGTCGGTATTGTCGATAGTCAGCGCGACCTTAGCAAAGCCCATCTGCTTGCGCGTCACGGTGCCGTGGAAGATAACGTCCTCCATTTTGTCGCCGCGCAGGGTCTTTGCGCCCTGTTCGCCCATGACCCACCGCAGAGCGTCGCTTATATTGCTCTTGCCGTTGCCGTTGCTGCCGACCACGGCGGTCATTTTCGTGTCGAAATCCAGCACCGTCTTGTCCGCGAAGGACTTGAAGCCGTGGATCTCAAGTGTCTTAAAGTGCATATATTTTCAGTCTCGTTCCTTTTTCTTCTTCTATACGGAATGTAAAGCCCAGTTCTTCGAGCTTACGCTTGTTTTCTTTCTTCTGTCCCATTATCTTGCTGATGTTCGCCTTGTCGGTGCGCACGATAAAGCGGTTCCCGCCGAGCGCACGCATTTCACGCAGCATATCGTTATAGAATATCCTGCTCTCTGCTATTTCCCGCAGCGCCGGATGATACACCCCGCCGAGCATCTTCGCCTCGACCTCTTTGCTTGCGTGAAGTCCCATTCGTATCACGGGAATGCCCGCTTCACCGAACATCGTCAGCAGTTCTGCGCACAGGTCTATGGTCTCGTCGAACGTGAAGGTGCGGTATTCGCCGCTCTTGTACAGTTCGCCGAGCTTTGTGCCTTCAAGTATCACCGTCGGGTAAATGCGCACAGTGTCGGCTTTCAGCTCAATGAACCGTCTTGCGGTATCTGTGCAGTATTCCGGCGTATCGCCGTACAGCCCCGTCATCATCTGCAGTCCGAGGGAAAATCCCCGCGCCTTTATCAGTCTTGCCGCGTTTTCCACGTCTTCGGGGGAATGCCCGCGCTCGTTCATTTCAAGCACCCGTGCGTTCATGCTCTGCGCGCCGAGTTCTATCGCGGTCATACCGTATTCCCGCAGGATATCGAGTATCTCGCCGTTGATGAAGTCCGGCCGCGTCGAGCAGCGCACACCCGTGTAAACATCGGGTGCCGAGCTTGTGAACTCGCCCGCCGCGTCGAGCAGCGATATCATATAACTCCGGTCGATGCCGGTGAAGCTGCCGCCGAAGAACGCTATCTCCGCGGTCATACCGCGCTCGCGCAGGTGCGGGAGCTGTTCCCCGAGCGTATGTCTCACCTCGTCCGCCGTGGGAGCCTTCGGCACACCGCTGATAGAGCGCTGGTCGCAGAAGGTGCAGCGGTGCGGACAGCCGTTATGCGGCACGAACACCGATATGTTAGTTTGTTTCATAGCCCATTAAAGAGAGCGCTTCCTTTGCGGCAGCCTGTTCGGCTTCCTTTTTGCTGAGACCCTGTCCTCTGCCGATGACCTGTCCGTTGAGCAGGACATTTGCGATGAAGGTGCGGCGGTGAGCGGCGCCCTGCTCGCCGACTATCGCGTATTCGATATGCTCCTCGGGGTTCTGCTGTATCACTTCCTGTAAGCTTGTCTTGTAATCCCCGATTATCAGCTTATCGCTGGCGACAGTTTCCGCGGGCGGCATGAACCGCATTATGAACTTTTCGGCGCTTTCGAGACCTCCGTCGAGGTATATCGCCGCGATGACCGCCTCGAAAGCGTCGGCGAGTATGGATTTCCTTTCGCGCCCGCCGGTATTTTCCTCGCCTCTGCCGAGTTTTATCGCCTCACCGAGCCCGATGCGCTTTGCGAAGGTGTAGAGCGTGTCCTCGCACACGAGCTTCGCGCGTATCTTCGTCAGTCTGCCCTCCGGAACGTCCAGCAGCAGGAACAGGTATTTCGCCACGACAACGGAAAGAACGCTGTCGCCGAGAAATTCCAGCCTCTCGTTGCTGTTGTGCTTGCCGTTGACGTAGGACGAGTGGGTGAGCGCTTCTTCGAGGTAATTTATGTTTTTGAAGGTATATTTCAGTCTTTTCTCTATATCGGTCACTTGTCCGATTCTCCTTTGGTTTTATCTCCCATTTCCGCGAGCGCATCGGATATCAGCTTGTTCACGTCATGCCGCGCGAAGCTTTCCGCCTGCCAAATCGCCTGTCTGAAAGCCAGCGCGTCGCTGCTGCCGTGAGCCTTGAACACTGGCTTCGCCGACCCGAGCAGCGGTGAGCCCCCGACCTCGCGGTAATCCATTTGCTTTGATATTTTTTTGATGCCCTTCATCGAGAACAGCGCTCCGACTTTCGCGATACCGCTGCCGAATATAGTCTCTTTGAGGGCGGTCTTCATAAACTTTCCCATACCCTCGACGGCTTTCAGATAAACATTTCCGGTAAATCCGTCCGTCACGACCACATCGACCGCTCCGAGCGGAACGTCACGGCCTTCAACGTTGCCGATGAAGTTGAGCCCCGAGTTTTTGAGGAGCTCATACGCCCCGTGCTCGAGATCGCGGCCTTTTTCTTCCTCCGCGCCGACATTCAGCAGACCCACACGCGGGGTTTTGACGTGCATGAGCTTTTCCATATAAATGGAGCCCATTACCGCGAACTGTAACAGCATTTCCGGTCTGCATTCGAGGTTCGCGCCGCCGTCGAGCAGCAGATAGTGGTTTGTGGAGCTCGGCATTATCGGTGCGAGTGCGGGACGCTTTACGCCTTTGAGCCTGCCCGTAAGCACGGTGCCGCCGACAACGATAGCGGCGGTGCTTCCCGCACTGACAAAGGCATCGGCCTTGCCCTCGTTCACGATAGCAAACGCTCTGCCCATCGAGCAGTCTTTCTTGCTTTTGCGTATCTCCATGGGGTCGTCTTCGATGAGTATGACCCCGTCCGCGTCCTCGACGGTTATCTTGTCCGACGCGACTTCGAGGGCTGCCATACGCTCCCGTATCTTCTTCTCGTCGCCGACAAGCACCACCTCGACGGCCTCTTTCTTTACCGCCGCCGCAGCCCCTTTTATAACCTCGTCCGGCGCATTATCGCCGCCGAAAGCGTCTATAGCTATCTTCATAGATGTTCCTCCTGTAAGTCGCTGCGCTCGAGACTGCGCTTACGCGCATGAGGAAGAGGCGTTGCCTCTCCCTCAAACTCCCTCACTACTTCCTTTGCGCGGCAAAGGAAGCGAAAGCGTTGAGAATGTATTTATAGTTAGGTTTCTTGATACGATCCTTTGTTTTAGCGGTCATATTTTCAGCAGATCACTGTGAGAGCCCGTTCGGGTCAACGATAATATCAGTTCATTTTCAAAATAACGATATATCATTATCCAATCGGGTTGAATATGACATTCGCGGTAGTGCTTCATATTGCCGGTAAGAGAATGGTCCCTGTATTCCTTCGGCAATGCTTCACCATTGGCAAGCATCGTTATAACAGCTTTTATCAGACCGATATCCTTGTTCTGTTTTTCCATCAGCCGCAGGTCTTTTTTGAAAGCAGCCGTCGGCTTGATGTCATACTTCATTGAGTATCTCCCTAAACATGGTATCAACATTGTTATAACTCTTATAATTCTGAGGATTTTTTATCATATCCTCGGTCTCTGCCATTGCAGCAAGCGTTTCTTCATTCGGTATTTCCAGAACGCTTCCTATAAACATACAAAGCCCTTCAAGCTGCTCGTCGGATAACATATCTAACATAGAAATAACTTTTTCTTTTGCGTTCATAATAACTACCCTTTCAGAATGGCGCTTTTCAGCGCTTCCACTCCTCGTTCCGCTATCGATGCGTAACGCTCCTGCTTGCCTTTTATCTGCGTGTCGAGCGGGGGAAGTATCCCCATGTTCGCGCCCATAGGCTGGAAATCCTCGTTGGGGGTGCTGATATGCCTTGCGAGCGCACCGATCATACAGGTCGGCGGCAGGTCGATATGCGGTTCCCCGCGCATCGAGCGGACTATGTTTATGCCCGCTATGATGCCGCTTGCCGCGCTTTCGGTATAGCCCTCCACGCCGGTCATCTGCCCCGCGAAGTAGATGTTGTCGCTGCCTTTGAGCATAAACCCGCTGTCGAGCAGCGTCGGGGAGTTGAGGAAGGTGTTGCGGTGCATTACGCCGTACCGCACGAACTCTGCGTTCTCCAGCCCCGGTATCATTCCGAAGACCCGCTTCTGCTCGCCGAATTTCAGGTTGGTCTGAAATCCCACGATGTTATAAAGGGTGCCCTCTTTGTTCTCCTTGCGGAGCTGCACCGCGGCGTAAGGCCGTCTGCCCGTTCTCGGGTCGGTAAGCCCCACCGGCTTCATACAGCCGTATCTCACGCTGTCCGCGCCGCGTTTTGCCAGCACCTCGACGGGCATACACCCCTCATACACGGTGAGATCGTCGAACTCGTGCAGCGGCGCCGTCTCGGCAGCCACAAGCGCGCTGTGGAAGCGCTCGTACTCGTCCTTGTCAAACGGGCAGTTTATGTAATCGGCGCCGCCCTTGTCGTAGCGCGACTGGAAGAACGC
>JAFTAG010000346.1 GCA_017458655.1 Ruminiclostridium sp.
CGGGTGCCCCGCGTCGAGAACGATGACCTGCTTTGGCCGCACGGTGTCGGCGGAAGCCTCCCGGGCGGCATCGCTCCCGGAAGCGCGCACGGCAGCCGCGAGGGAAGCCACGGTAACGCAGCACACGAGGGTCACGAGGAACGGGATCTTGTTTTTGAGCATTTGTGAGTATGTCATACAGTTCGTCCTTTCATAGCTTTTTTGTAAAGGATATGAAACAAGCCTGCGGGATATGCTTTATTTTTAGGCACGGGAGGGCTATATTGTCCGCGGGGAGCGGCAATAATATTCGTATCATTGACATGACACGGTCATTATGATATAATAATTGTTGTAATAGCACTGTTCACAACTTAAGCGGAAAATTAAGTTCTACGTTTCTGTCTCCCCCTCCTCCGGCGGGGGAGACAGAAACAAAAATTTTCTTAAATTGTAGATAGTGGTTGTAATAGTATCGGAGGAGGCCTTATAATGATAAAAGTCGCGTTTTTTGATACCAAGGAATATGACAAGGCATCGTTTGAGCGGTATGAGAAGCCGGGCGATGTTGAGTTCAAGTTCCTCGAGACAAAGCTCACCGAGGACACCGCGGAGCTTGCGAACGGGTGTGACGCGGTATGCGTTTTCGTGAACGATACGGTGAACGGTACGGTCATAGACAAGCTGTACGCCGGCGGGACGAAGATGATAGCGCTGCGGTGCGCGGGATATAACAATGTCGATGTCGAGCACGCATACGGGAAGATACACGTTGCGCACGTTCCCGCTTATTCCCCTTACGCGGTGGCGGAACACACGGCGGCGCTGCTGCTGACATCTATCCGCAGGATACACAAGGCGTACAACCGGACGAGGGACTTCAATTTCTCACTGAGCGGGCTTACGGGATTCGACCTTAACGGCAAGACGGTGGGAGTTGTGGGAACCGGCAAGATCGGAAGGATATTCATAAACATCTGCCGCGGGTTCGGAATGAACGTTATCGCCTATGACGCGTTTCCGGCGAAGGACAGCGATATTGAGTATGTTTCTCTCGTCGAGCTCTTTGAGCGCAGCGATATCATCTCGCTGCATTGTCCGCTGACCGGTGAAACAAGGCACATGATAAACGCGGAAGCGATAGAGAAGATGAAGAAGGGCGTTGTCATACTGAATACATCGAGAGGCGCTCTGATAGACGCGGAAGCCCTGCTTGCGGGCATCAAGGCGAGAAAGGTGGGCGCCGCCTGTCTTGATGTTTACGAGGAGGAAGCCGACATCTTCTTCGAGGACAGGTCGGGGCATATACTGAACGACGAGCTCCTGTCGCGGCTCATATCCATGCCGAACGTTATCGTGACATCGCATCAGGCGTTTCTGACGGAGGAGGCGCTGAATAACATCGCGGAGACGACAATGAAAAACATCGGGTCGTTTTTTGAGAATGACGGTATCTGCGATAACGAGCTGTGCTATCGCTGCGGGCATATAGAGAGCTGCAAAAAGACCCGTAAGGAACGGTGCTTCTGAGGGGCACTTCCGAATAATTGCTATGAGACTGTTTATTGCAATAAAATTCAACGACCCCGTAAACTCCGCCCTTCTCTCGATGCAGGAGCAGCTGAGGAGCGCGAATATCCGCGGGAACTACACCAAGCCCGAAAATCTTCATCTCACGCTTGCGTTCATCGGCGAGTACGGCGACCCCGACTACGTTCTCGAAACGCTTGAACAGGTGCGTTTCAGGCCGTTTGAGCTGGCTATCGACGGCGTCGGGAGCTTCGGGAAGCTGTGGTGGGCGGGGCTGACCGCGTCTGTCGGGCTGCATAACACTGCCGCCCGGATACGGCATTTGCTTGCCGGCGCGGATATCCCGTTCGACAGGAAGAAATTCTCGCCGCACATAACGCTCGTACGCGAGCCGAACAAGCCGTCAATGCCCGCAATAGAAGTCCCCGAAGCGTCAATGACCGTGGAGGAGATCTCGCTGATGCGCTCTGAGCGCGGCAGGAACGGTATGATCTACACCGATATCGGAACGGTAAGACACAGCTGAACCGAACAGAGGCGCACTGTCCGCCGTATCCCGGCGATCCCCGGTCTTCCGTGTACGACAGCGATCACTTTTGAATATATTTCACCGAAAACACTTGAAAAGTGGAAAAATATATGCTATAATATAATCACTTGGTACATTCCCGCTGATGTCTTCCACAACGGAGACGACCGCAGCCCTTGCTTTTCCGGTTTAACGATAAAAAGTGATGACGTAAGCTGCGCGAAATGGGCGATGAGCGTTGTCCGGAAGGGCAGCGCCCGAAAGGATGGTATGATTTGAAAGAACTGACGACGGACGCGATCCGGGAGAACCTTGCTACGGTATTTGAATTCCTGCAGGGCGCTCTCGAGGAGTGCGGCGCACCAAAGAAGCTGATACGAAAGATACGGCTGTGCGTCGAGGAAATATATATAAACATCGTAAATTACGCATACGCGCCGGATACGGGACAAGCACGGATAACCTTTGATACCTCCGGTGCCGCGGGCGAGGACCCGCCCTTGTGCGCAAGGATAACCTTCATCGACAGCGGAAAGCCTTATGACCCTCTTGCGAAGGAGGATCCGGATATAGGGCTCGACCTCGATGATACGCCGATAGGCGGCCTCGGCATTTTTCTGGTCAAGGAGACCATGGACAATGTCGGGTATGAGCGTAAGGACGGACAGAACATATTCTTTATGGAAAAGAATATAGACCAGACGGCAAGCTGAACAAGGAAAGGAACAAATGATATATGAAATACGAAAAAACTCCGGACGGAAAAACACTGAACGTTGAGCTTATAGGCGAGGTTGACTCTATGAATGTGGGCGATATCGAGGAAGCACTTCTCAGAGAGGTCGAGGGAGTCACGGAACTCAATTTCGATCTGAATGAGCTCGAATACATATCTTCCGCGGGACTGCGCGTATTGCTGCAAATGCAGAAAATGATGAAGACGCAGGGAACTATGACCATAAAGAACGTAAACGATGATGTTATGGATATTTTCAAGGTAACAGGCTTTGTAAGACTGCTGAACATAGTATAATGTCATATCGTATGAAAAAAGCGCGCGGCACTTGACGTATGTCAGGTGCCGCGCGCTTTTGGCAGACCGCCTTCGATGCTTCCTGCATCGGTCCTTTAGCGGCTCGGTACGAGACGCCATACTTCTCCGCACCTGCAGGCGGAAAGTAGGTCGCACCGCAGGCAGAGAGCTTCGTTAAAGGCACTCAACAA
>JAFTAG010000060.1 GCA_017458655.1 Ruminiclostridium sp.
AGTTGATTTGAGACCGTAAAGGCTCTGCCCGTTGAGGATATAGGCAGTGCCGGAAGAAAGTAATTCCATAGCTTTATCGGTTCGTGTTTCCCGCCTGCGGCGGGTGATTAAAGTTCACTCCCGCCTTCGGCGGGAGTGAACATAAGCTTGCCGCCCGCTTGCGGCGGGCGCTGCGTCCGGCGGTAATTCAGACCGTGACTACACGGCCGTTAGCTTCATCAACACCGAAGCGGTAGCGCATACACATACGCGGGAATTTCCCCTCGGTGATGAGCTGTGAGAAAGAGCGCTTCATACCGAGTGCGGCGAGGCGGGAATTCACCTGCCCCGCGAGCTGCGTGACCGTCAGCGCGTCCTCCGCGTAAACATCGAGCTGCAATGTGATAACGCTGTATCTGTCCTTCCCGCTCAGCACTGCCAACGCGTCGTTGCCGGTCTCGGAAAGCGTGATGACGGGGAGCTCCTCCGCGATATCCGGGAAGGAAAGCTCCACGTCCGCGATATCCGAAAGCGTCCCCGCAATAAAGGGCTTGACATCTATCATTTTCTGTAACCTCCGAGAAAGACCGTAAACACCGTACCCACACGCTGTCTTGCTTTTTCGAGCCCGCCGCCGAGGTAGTGACGGGGCGTGTTGTAGGGTCCGCCGAGCTCGACCTGCTTCGCGTAGTGTACGGTCGTGCAGATGATCGCGGTCGTTGTCTGTTTTGCGCGGTCGTAAGCCTCCTCGAGCCTGATGCTGCGCATAAGGTTCCCGGTAACGACCGGGCAGATATCCTTCGCGTTTTCGAGCGCGATCTGCCCGAGACGCTTCACCGCGCCGTTTATCTCGTTTGTAAGATCGGGTATCATATACGCTCCGTTCTGACGGTGATATGGCTCGGGAAACGCTCCACCTCAACGATCCTGCTGTCGGGCACTTCCCCGTATATCCCCGCGAGATCGCCGCATTTCACACCGGCATTTGCCCGGAGTATCAGCGTTGCTCCGCCCGAAGTCCTCTCGCCGCCGCGCTCGTCGGAGAGCCTGTCCTTTTCGGGGAACACCTCCGCATATACGAACCCGAGCCTTACGGGAGCTCTTTTTCTGCCGACGTAACCGCTGCGCGCGGCGCTATTGCCGAAAATATCGACACGTTTAAGCATTTTCTGTGTCAGCTGCATTGACGGTTCCCACCTTTCTCGGATAATTTTTAAGTCTGCGCTTTATGTCGTCGGTAACGATATCGGCGAAGGTCACCGATATATCTTTTTCCGTGCGCTTTTCCTCTCCCTCGTTGCCGAGCCTGTTGTAAAGCGCGAGAGCCGTCTGCACCACCGCGTCGTTCAGGCGCTCCGGGAGCGTCTCCCTGCCGATATAGTCGAGCAGCATATTCTCCGCCGAGGCGAGCAGATATTCCAGCCGCAGGTCGGAGCTGTTGTCGTCGGGCGGGAGCAGTATCCGCATTATATCAATGTTTCTCATATTTATTTCCCCTCACCATAGAAAGACCGTGCGTTCCCCGTTTCCGGGGAACGCACGGTTCTCTTGTCTGTCAGCCGTTGTTTTCCTCGGGCTCCTCACCGTTGAAGCATACCGCCACAGCCTTCTTTTTCTTATCGAAAACGAAGATATCGTGGTAGAGCAGGCCTTCCACGAGAGTTCCCGCGATACCGGGCGGGTCGCGGTGTATCTTGTATTCCTGCAGCTTTACGGGTGCGGGCGCGCACATCGGGTGAGTGATGATGAACGCGGTGTCCTCGGGAAGTCTGCGCTTGGGAACGGCGATTATCGCCACGCCGTCACAGTCGCCTACCATACCCTTGAAGACGATCCTGTCCTGTGCGAGCTCGGTAGCCTTTGTGAAGCCGCCGTCCTTTTTGAGCAGCTCGATGAAATCATTGGAGCAGAACGCCACGCGTCCCTCAACGGGGAATTCCTCGTCGGTGATAGCGGTGTTCGCTGCAACGAATGTATCGTAAGCGTTATCGGCGGTAAGCTCGGTATAGATCCTTGTACCGGCCTTATCCGCGAGAACGGAGAAGCGGTAGGTATCTATCGCGGGAATGATGACCTGCTCTATCTGGCGCTGGAGAGCCTTTCCAGCGCTGCGAACGCCCTCGGGGGAATCGGCCTCGAAGGTCTTGTCGATAGTGAAGGTGAAGGACTTCTGCTGAGTCATCTTCATCTCCTGAACGGTGTCCTCGAGCTCTACGGGCTGACCGTATCTGTTCATACCGCCGTTAGCGTTGTAGTCGTTGAGCGGGGCGGTATCGAGCGAATACACCTTTACGGTCTGTGCGCCGCCGAACTCGACATCGTTGTTTACGCCCGCGGACGAGAGCAGACCTCTTCTGATGACCTCGTCCACCTGATTGGAATACTTTTCAGCAAGATTGATAGCCATAGTAAATTTCTCCTTTTCAAATACAGTTAAATTTCTTTCCCCGCTCCGGGGGATATCGGATAAAAACAGCACAGACCCGACAGAGTCCGTGCTTCTCTCACTTTACGCCGAGACCGTCGAGGAAAGCGTCAACACTACCGGCGGCGGAACGTTTGGGCGCACACCCGCGCATACGCTCCCCGACGGCCGCCGACACAGCGGCACCGAACGCCTTCTTGACAGCCTCGAAGCTTTCCTCACACGCACCGCGGTCGGAATAATCGAGACATTTCGCGAGCTGCACGGGAAGCCCGGCATCGTTTATCATACCGAGCGCGTCCGCCATGAGCTCGCGTTTTGCTACGGCGGCCTCACGCTTTTCGAGCTCCTTTTCGCGCTGCTCACGCTTGTAATCGGCGCGCTTGCTCTCGGTCATTGCGGCGAGCTTCTCCGCCTCGGCGAGCTTCTTTCCGAGCTCCTTACGCTCGTTTTCGAGAGCGCTGTCGAGCTCCGACTGCGTGTAGAGCTTTCCGCCCTTATCGGCGGGAGTCTCCCCCGCGGCAGCGCCCTTTGCCTTTTCGGCAGCTTCATTCTCCTTCAAAGATATCACTCCTTTGCATAATAAAAGGGAGCTGTCCGGACAAGCTCCCCGTTCTGCGGTAAAGTGTTCTCTTCACTCTCCGCAGTTTACACTATATCACACTTTTCCGCGACATACAATGACATCTTTAAAATTTTACAAAAAATTTTACGATCACCCGAATAGCTGACCCAAACCCTCCGGAGTGCGGCGAGTGCCCGCCGGGGTGCAGTGTGATTTTCTTTTCGCCACGCCGGCAGAGATGCCGAAAAGCGGCACAATACTATTTGCGGGCGAAAAAACACGATTTTGTGAGTTTTCCTGGCGTTTAAAAAAATTTCCAAAATACTATTGCAATTTCCGAAAAAGTATGATATAATAACAAAAGTAAACGTTTTCACAAAACATACCGACGGGAGGATAATTTTATATGGCATATGACATAGTCAAACTTCACATGGGTGCGGCAAAATGCGCGGTAGATCTCGGCGACGGCAGCGAGCGCGGCGAATACGTCGATCAGGACTACATACTCCATAAGCTCGGAAGACCTCACCGCGCGATAAGCCTTATGTACTGCTACTACCCGCTCGATAAGGAATGGCCGCAGCGCATAAGCGAGGCCTGCAGGGACAAAGAGGTATCATTCGCGTGGGATTACCCCTACGACGACTATTTTACTTATAAGGGCGGCGTAAACGGCGACCTTTCCGACGAGCCGTTCAAGTATATGCGTGAGATACGCGCCCACGGGCAGGACGTTATCCTCACGCTCACTATCGACCCGAATGTCCCGGACGAGCATCTCATCGCGATAGCAAAGGATCTCTCGACATTCGGCAGAATGATGATACGCATAAACCACGAGGCTACCGGCAACTGGTTCTCATTCACCAAGCGCGCGACCTATCGGCAGATCGCGGACTTTTATGTGAAATTCCACAAAATACTGAAAAAGCACGCCCCCAACGTGAGCACGATACTCTGTGCGGGAGGCATAGAAAAGCCCCGCGCAAAGCAGATCGAAAAGGAAGAGGAATTCGCGGACGCTGTGCGCGCGACGGATATCTGGTCGATAGACAAGTATCTTTCGCTGCATTGGGGCTGGCCGTATGATATCGCGGAGAAAGGCGGAACAACGCACAACCGCCTGAAGGTCAAGTCGGTGTATGATTTGGGAAAGCGCAGCTTCAAACGCTTTACCGAGCTGTGCGGCGGGAAGATAAAGCCCATGGTGCTCAGCGAGCTCAACGCGGACGGCGACGTTACCGGAGCTTACGAGCAGGCGGAAATGATGAAGCTGTTCTGCGGCCTTGTAAAAAAGGAAAAAGATAAGTGGCTGAGCGGCTTCACCTGCTATCAGTTCCGCGACCGCGGCAGACTCGGACTTGAGACCGAGGATCCCAACAACCCGAATGTCGGCATCGAGCAGCCGCTGCTGAAAACGTACAAGGAGATAATACACGACCCGTTCTTTATGCCTGAAATGACCGAGGGGAAAAAGGCAAAGCTGCCCGTGAAGCTGCGCTGGGGCGGTTCCGAGGACGCGGACGGACTTGCGGTGAAGCTTCATTTTGATGCCGACCCGGTATTCTGCGAGGTGACGTTCGAGGAGGAGCTCAACCTTATGCTTGAAATAAACGGGCGCTGGTTCTATAAGTCCCCAAAGGCGAAAACGATAGACCTTATGCCCGCGTTCTACGAGAACAGGCTGAACGGCGCGAAAGACCTGACGCTGAAAATATTCGCCCCGCCCGCGTCCGGCGAGAACGACCCGAAGGACGGCAAGGACTGGCGTACCAACAGCTACACGGCGATAACAAAGCTGCCGGATATCCGCATACGCTACGAGGCTGTGGAGCCGTCGAAGGACAAATAAAAAAACGGGTGTCGTTGGAAAAATCACTTGACACCCGCCCGGAAATGTGCTATAATGATATATGCAAGGGGAAGCACACCAATGTGGCTCGCTCCCGAGCAGTTTTATCTATTGGAAGAAAAAACCACCGTCAGTTGCGAAAAGGCCGGTGGTTATTTTCTTATGATAAGCCTGCTTGCAAGTGCGCGCAGAAGATCATATCCTGCCTCTATGTGAGTAATACTTATCAGCACGATATGTACAAGCTCTCCCATATGTTCGAGCAGTACAGAGATCAC
Organism: Ruminiclostridium sp.; assembly: GCA_017458655.1. Taxonomy (GTDB): domain Bacteria; phylum Bacillota; class Clostridia; order Oscillospirales; family Ruminococcaceae; genus Ruminiclostridium_E. The sequence continues at coordinate 5,103 of JAFTAG010000060.1, forward strand.
ACCCAAGTGCTTCACCTCCCTTGCAGCCCTCTCCGATATTTCATCGGATAACTGCTTCGGGAGCCGGACAGGGGCAAAAGCCGCCAACCACCTATCGGTGTGCAGTCCTGCAAGTCCTGCACAGATCCAAGCCTATCTTATCATAAAAATGGGAGATTGTCAAGTTTGAAAGACAAAAATGCTCTGCGGGGGGAGTCTCCCCGCTTTTTGCGGTATATGGGAATGCCCGATATTATGCGGCTTCCGGGACATTTTAAAAAATATTGAAATTTTTTGCAACCTTTTCCGGCGCTGCAAGGTGTTATATGCAGATGACAGAAAAGGAGTGGAGCGTATGAAAAAGATGATAGCCGCCGCGGCGCTCTTTATCGCAATTGCCGCGGTGTCGGGCTGCTCGGAGACAGTAAGCGGCGAACAAGCCGGAGCTTCCACCAGCGTATCTGCGCTCGAAAGCGAGCCGAGCATTTATGACAGCGAGGAAACGGCTCAGGAGACAGACGAGATCGTCTCCACGATGAACACAGCAAACGAAAGAACAAAGACCGCCGAGGAAAAAAACGAGTATTACCGCCGGCTCAGCGAAGAAATGCGCGATGTGTGCGACGCTCTGTATTATCACGCCGAGGACGGCGTAAAGCTCGCGGTGCTGCGCTGCGACGACAACTACTACGTCTGCTCCGCGGAGCCGAACACAACGGGTGGCTGGATAACCTTCTATTATGAGAACAGAGAACTGCTCGGTCTCGAAAACGGTGAATTCGGCTTTCTCACGGCCGATGTGACCTTCGAGAACGGCGGCGAGGACGGGCGTATGAATTACCCCGGCATAGACCGCTTCATAAGCTTTGAAAAGACCGACATTACGCACATTCTCGGATACGATCGCATCCCCGGCCTGACGGAGGGCTTTTCGTGGCGCAGCAACGCGGTCACATACGAGTTCAGCGGCGAGACTTATTACATTATCGAGCTGAACGGCTCTCACAAGCTCGTAAATGAAAAAGGTGCCGTAAGCTACGAGCATTACAGAAAATACTATGTGTTCTGCGACGGAAAACAGCTCGTAAGCTACGATGCAGCGAGATACGATCTTGATGAAGTTATAAAGATGATATCCGGCGAAAAGCTCGTTACGGACGGCATTGAAAAAATAAAGGCCGCAAAAGCGACCGTCGCGGTATTCCGCATAGAGGACGAGTATTACTCCTTTTGGACAAGTCGGGATATGAACCGCTGCCCGACGCTCATTTACAACGACAGGCTGGAAAACGCGCTCCCCGACGGGTACAGCCTCGATGACGGCGACTGCGCGATGATAAACGCGGACATCAGATACCTGAACGGTACCGGCTACAAGAACAATATAATGATAAAAACGGTCAACAGCTTCAACCTTTACGAGTACGACCGATTTCTCGAAAGATGCGCGGTGCTGCCGATAGGTGAATATATCGCGGCTCCCGACGAGTATCACGCGCAGGACTTTATGTTTGACAGGAACAGCGCCGGAACGTGGCTGCTGTTCGGTATAAACGGGGAATATGTTCTCTACATTGAGCGTTATATCGACGATCTCTTTATTGAACACAAATTTGTCGGAAAATATGATACGGTCGATGCCGCGAGGGCGGTCATTGACGGAAACGGAGGAACATTATGAAAAAGAAGCTCATCACATTATTGCTGATCTCGGCGCTTATCGCCTCGGCGGCGTCCTGCGGACAGAACGGCGGTACCGATGCTCCCGCGACGGGCGAGACCACCGCGGCTCCGGAAACCACGACTGCCGAAGCTGCGACCGCGGAAATAACGACCACGGGATCTGAGACTGCCGCTTCGGAAACGACCAAGCCCGTTCCCGAAACGGAAAAGACTACAGAGGAGACCACGGAGAAGCCCGGGGAAACCACCCCGGAGACCACGTCCGGCACGACCTCCGATACGACGGCCGAGACAACGACAAGCGAAGCTTATATACCCGAAACTACCGCCGCGCCCGTAACGGAGGCGGCAACGGAAGCTCCTTCGACGACTGCCGAGGCTATGACAACGATACCGGCTCCCTTCCCCGGGCGCGACGAAGAGGCTTACGACGATGATGAAATGGGATATTACGATCTCGAGGATACTTACTTTGAACCTGCACTTGCATTGGACGGAGCAGCCGGAGCGGAGGCTCCTTCCGGGAGCTACAAGTCTTCCGACTATTCAGCCGACGAAAGCTTTTTCGGCGATTGGATCGACGACGACATCATTCCCCCCGTATATGAGCCGGTACAGGCGAGAGCGGGTCTGCTGACCGCGGGCGAATGGCGCGACAACGGCAATTACGCGTTCTGGAAGTCGCTGTTCGGGCAGCGTGACGACTGGAAGGAGTTAATGGACGAATGGGGAGTTTCCACCCTGCGCAGAGTGGCCGTGCGCGTTACCGACAAGAACGGCGCTCCCGCATCGGGACTTACCGTAAAGCTTATGTCGGGAAGCAGCGAGCTCTGGCGGGCAGTCACCGACAGCAGAGGCGAAGCGTTCCTGTTCGCGGGGCTGGGTCTGAACGGTGAAGCTCCCGACAAAGTGACCGTTTCATCACCGTCCGGCGACGTTTCCGCAAAGGTGCCGGAAAACTACACCGAGACCGACAAGGCGATAGAGCTCGAGGTCGGCAAGGAAGCGGCGATGAGAATGCAGCTCGACCTTATGTTCATGATCGACACGACCGGATCTATGGGCGACGAGCTCACCTATCTCCAGAAGGAGCTCGAGGACGTCATCAAGCGTGTGAATGACGCCACACAGGCCGACATACAGCTGAGCGTCAACTTCTACCGCGACGAGGGCGACGAATATGTGGTAAGGCCGTTCGAGTTCACAAGCGACATAAATACCGCGCTGAAACAGCTTTCCGCGCAGTGCTCCGACGGCGGCGGGGATTACCCCGAGGCAGTCATAAAGGCGCTCGACAATGCCGTGAACGATCATCAGTGGCGCTCCGACAGCGAAAAGCTGATGTTCCTCGTGCTGGACGCTCCGCCCCACCTCGACGACGGCAAGCAGAACTACGCGCGTCTCGTCAAAGCATTTGCCGAAAAGGGCATACGCGTCATACCGGTAGCCTCGAGCGGCGTGGATACCGCCACCGAATACCTGCTGCGCTCCATAGCCCTCGGCACCGGCGGGACCTACACCTTCCTCACGAATGACAGCGGCATCGGCAATTCCCACCTCGAACCGACTATCGGCAAGTACGAGGTGGAGAAGCTCAACGACCTGCTCGTCCGCGTTATAAGCGACTATTTCTCCCGCGAGACAAGAAAGGCTGCCGAGGCTCCGAAGCCTTCGACCGACAGCGGCAATAACAGCAAGCTTCCCGAGGGCGCATACGAGGCCGAATGGTGCAAGACCTCCGATTACTACAGCGGCGAGGGTATGTACACCACACAGTATATCCGCTCCGAGGACGGACTTGCCCGCTTCTTCAAGGATTACGGGGATATATCCGGTCTCGCGGAGTTTGCGAAAAAGGTCGATCTGAAAAAGAATGTTATAGCCGTGAAGATCGTGATGCTCTCGTCCGGCAGCATATCCATAGACAAGAGCAGCCCCTTTTACGCCTCCGTTGAAGACGGCAGCGTGGAGTTCACCTACACGCTCGACATACCCGAGGTCGGCACCGCCGATATGGCGGCAATATTCATCTACGCGGCGATACCCGCCGACAAGGTGGATATACCCTTCACGGACAAGCAGCTTAAAAATATGGAGACCGTCGATAACGAGATAAGCCAGATGCTCGCGGAGCTTAAAAACAAGTCGCCGGATGAAAAGAAGAAGGCTGTCGCCGCTCTGCTCGGCGAGCTTGCGGATAAAGGGCTCATCTTAAAGGACAGCATTTATTTCGCCGACGATATGTATTCCTTCACCTACGACCTCGGCGATTACGGCAGCGTAGGCGGCGAAGTATCGCTGAAATGACCCGGCACACCGATCGACCGACAATTTAACAGTATCCGTCTTCCCCGCATACGACATTTCCGTCGTGTGCGGGGAACTTTTGTTCACAAAGCTTAACTTGTGTGAACGCTTAAAAAATACACAATATATGGAAAATTACCACTTGAAATTTGCGGAAAGATGTGCTATAATATTATGGTATTTTTCAAAAAATAACTGCAAAGGTGATAAAATGGCAAAGAAAAACTACGACGACAACAGTCTCAAATCGCTGAAAGGCCCCGACCAGGTGCGCCTGCGCCCGGCGGTAATTTTCGGTTCGGACGGGATAGAGGGCTGCCGGCATTCGGTCTTCGAAATACTCTCAAACTCGATAGACGAGGCTCGCGAAGGCTACGGCTCCCGCATAGTGATAACGCGCTACGCGGATATGTCGCTCGAGGTCGCCGACGAGGGGCGCGGCATACCGATAGATTTCAACAAGAACGAGGACAAGTACAACTGGGAGCTTGCGTTCTGCACACTTTACGCAGGCGGCAAATACGACAACAACTCCGGCGACAACTACTCCTTCGCGCTGGGTCTGAACGGCCTCGGTCTCTGCGCCACACAGTTCGCCGCGGAATATATGCAGGTCGAAGCGGACAACGGGACGTGGCACTACTCACTGCGCTTCGAGAAGGGCTTCAACGTTACCGGAGACAAGGAGGGCAAGGGCTTTATCCGCTCGAAGTCAACCGGGCAGAGCGGCACTGTGATACGCTGGAAGCCCGACCTTGACGTATTCACCGATATCGACATAGGCGAGGACTACCTTGACGATATCCTGCGCCGCCAGTCGATAGTAAACGACGGGCTGGTGTTCGTCTATCGCTCGGAGAACGAGGACGGAGAGTTCGAGGAGAAGGAATACTGCTACGAGCACGGCATCACCGACTATTTAAAGGAGGTGGTGGGCGATACCGCGATAGGAACCCCGCAGGACTGGACCGCACAGCGGCAGGGACGCGACCGCGAGGATAAAGAGGAATACAAGGTGAAGCTCCACGTCGCGCTGGCGTTCTCCAACAAGGTGAAGCTCATCGAGCATTATCACAATTCCTCGTGGCTGGAGCACGGCGGCAGCCCCGACAAGGCGATGCAGCAGGCGCTCACCTCCCAGATAGACAGCTATCTGAAATCGACAAACAAATACAACAAAGGCGAGGGCTCGATAAAGTTCAGCGATATCGAGGAATGCCTTGTATTCATATCGTCTAACTTCTCCACCCAGACGAGCTACGAGAACCAGACCAAGAAGTCGATAACCAACAAGTTCGTGTACGAGGCGATGCGCGACTGGCTGAAGCACTGCGTCGAGGTGTATTTCATCGAGAACCCCGACGAGGCGCTGAAAATATGCGAGCAGATAATCATAAACAAGCGCGCCCGCGAGAACGCCGACAAGATACGCGCCGGCGTGAAGAAGAAGCTCACCGGCAACATCGACCTTTCCAACCGGGTCGAGAAGTTTGTCGATTGCCGCAGCAAGGATATAAGCAAGCGCGAGATATACATCGTGGAGGGCGACTCCGCGCTCGGTTCGGTAAAGCTCGCCCGCGACTCGGAATATCAGGCGGTGATGCCGATACGCGGCAAGATACTCAATTGTCTGAAAGCGGGCTACGACAAGATATTCAAGTCCGAGATAATCACCGATCTGATAAGGGTGCTCGGCTGCGGCGTGGAGGTCACATCGAAGGCCGCAAAGGACATCTCAGGCTTCAATATCGAAAATCTGCGCTGGAACAAGGTAGTCATCTGCACCGATGCCGATGTCGATGGGTTCCAGATAAGAACGCTCGTGCTCACGATGCTGTATCGGCTCACTCCGACGCTGATACGCGACGGGTATGTCTATATCGCGGAATCCCCGCTCTACGAGATAAACACGAAGGAAAAGACGTATTTCGCCTATACCGAAGCGGAAAAAACAAAGATACTCGAGGAGATAGGCGAGAAGAAATACTCGATACAGCGCTCAAAAGGTCTCGGCGAGAACGAGCCCGAAATGATGTCGCTCACCACGATGAACCCCGACACGCGAAGGCTGATAAAGGTCCTCCCCTCCGGCGTGCAGCAGACACAGGAGATGTTCGACCTCCTCCTCGGAGACAACCTACAGGGCCGTAAAGACTTCATCGCCGAGTTCGGCAGCAAATATCTCGACGACCTCGACCTGAGCTAAGAAGCCGCTGCCGCCCGACACTGCGCCGACGCCCGAGACTGTGCAAGCGCTTCGCAGAAGCGCATATGCGCATGAGGAAGAGGCGTTCCCTCTCCCTCAAGCTCCTCACTACTTCCTTTGTGCGACAAAGGAACCGAAAGCGCAGTGACCATTTGATACACACCTCGCCTGTCCGAGCCTGTACAGACCTGAAAAAGCGCAGACGGTAACAAGTCTCGTCACGATCCGAATATGTCGCGAAGCGACACCACAACTATTCACTGTTCATTGTTCACTATTCACTATTCATCACATTTCCGTTTCCGGAGGTTTTTATGAAAAAGAAAAAGGAAGCTCCAAAACCGAAGAAAAAGCTCGACGCCTACATCGAGGG
>JAFTAG010000347.1 GCA_017458655.1 Ruminiclostridium sp.
CTGATCTCTCCGTAGTAGAGCTTTTCAAGTATTGATGTCATTTTAGTTTTCCTCCGTTATCATAGTGTTACAAACCCATGTTGCCGCAACTTGTCTGTTGATACGGTTTTGGAAAACTTCTTAATGGGAGTTTAACGGGGGTCCGGGGGCAGAGCCCCCGTCTGTGCCTCTGTGCCCTCTCTGCGCTCTCTTACCCTCTCAGTGCCGCTATAGACTCTTCTATCTTCTTCATCTTCTCCTCGGCCTTTGCGAGCTTGGCGCGCTCGTTCTCGATCTGCTGGGCGGGAGCTTTGGAGAGGAAGCCCTGGTTGTTGAGCTTGCCGTTGAGGAAGCTCAGGTCTTTTTCGACGGCTTTCTTTTCCTTTTCGAGCCTTGCAAGCTCCTTCTCGGTATCAACAAGCTCGCCGAGCGGCATGAAGATACGGGCTGCGGAAGTTACCGCGGCTGCCATTGACGATGTGTCGGCTGCCTTTTCGGTGATATCCACGTTGGAGGCGCCGCCGAGCTTCTCGAAGAATACCGCGCAGGCTGTGAACAGCTCCTTTTCGGCAGTCTCGATGTGCATGGTCACACGCTTGGACGGGGGAACATTCAGTTCGGTGCGCTTGCCGCGAACGGCCTTTATAGCGTCGATTATCTTGGTGAAATCCGTTTCCTCGGCAGTGAAATCGAGCTTTGCGTCGTACTTCGGCCACTCGGAGACCATAATGCTCTCGGCCTCGCCGGCTACCGGCATGGACTGCCAGATCTCCTCAGTGATGAACGGCATGAACGGGTGCAGGAGCTTCAGAATGTCGCGCATTACATACACGAGAACGTTCTGTGCGGCTCTTGCGGTATCGCCGCCCTGTGCTATACGGGGCTTGGTGAGCTCAATATACCAGTCGCAGTAGGTGTCCCAGATGAAGTCGTACAGCTTGCCGAGCGCGATACCGAGCTCGAAGCTCTCGATGTTGTCGGTAACTTCCTTTACCAGTCTGTTGCAGCGGGAGAGCACCCACTTATCCTCTATCGGAAGGTCAGCGGGAAGCTCCGCCTTTTCCATATCGTCGGGAAGATTCATCAGAATGTAGCGGGACGCATTCCACAGCTTGTTTGCGAAGTTTCTCGCCGATGTTACCTTTGCGGTCGTCCAGCGCATATCGTTTCCGGGACTGTTGCCGGTGACAAGGGCAAATCTCAGAGCGTCCGCACCATACTCGCCTATTATCTCCAGCGGGTCAACGCCGTTGCCGAGAGATTTGGACATCTTGCGGCCGAGCTCGTCACGAACAAGGCCGTGTATCAGCACGGTGTCGAAGGGCTTTGTTCCGGTGTGGGCAAGTCCCGAGAAGATCATTCTCGATACCCAGAACGATATTATGTCATAGCCCGTAACGAGCGTGTTTGTCGGGTAAAAGTATTTGAAATCCTCGGTCTCGTTCGGCCAACCGAGCGTTGAGAACGGCCACAGCGCGGAGCTGAACCATGTGTCGAGCGTGTCCTCGTCCTGCTTCATCGGCTTTCCGCACTTCGGGCAGACCGTTACCGGCGTTTCGCTTATGACCTCGTGACCGCATTCCTCGTTGGTGCAGTAGTATGCGGGAATGCGATGCCCCCACCAGAGCTGACGGGAAATGCACCAGTCGCGGATATTCTCCATCCAGCGGAGGTAGGTGTTCTCGAAGTGCTTGGGGACGTATTTCAGCTCGCCGCTCTTTACGACCTCGATTGCGGGCTTTGCGAGGGGTTCCATTTTAACGAACCACTGCTTTGAGCAGCGCGGCTCGACTACGGTGTGGCAGCGCTGACACGTTCCGACATTGTGAACGTGCTTCTCGACCTTAACGAGCAGACCCTGCGCCTCGAGGTCGGCTACCATGGCCTTTCTCGCCTCGTATCTGTCCATGCCGGCGTACTTGCCGCCGTATTCCTTGTTTATCGTCGCGTCGTCGTTCATTATATTGAGAATGGGGAGGTTATGGCGCAGACCGACCTCGTAGTCGTTCGGGTCATGCGCGGGGGTGATCTTTACCACGCCCGTTCCGAAGTCCATTTCAACGTATTCGTCCGCGATAACGGGTATCTCACGGTCGGTGAGCGGGAGCTTCACCATTTTGCCGACAATGCCCTTGTAGCGCTCATCATCGGGGTGTACCGCCACTGCGGTATCACCGAGCAGCGTTTCGGGACGGGTCGTAGCGATCTGAACAAAGCCGCTGCCGTCGGTGAGCGGGTAGTTTATGTGCCAGAAGTGACCCTCCTGCTCCTCATATTCGCACTCGATATCGGAAATGGAGGTCTTGCAGCTCGGGCACCAGTTGATGATACGCTCGCCGTGGTAGATGAGGCCTTTCTTGTAGTAGTCGATGAATACCTTCTGTACGGCCTCGGAGCAGCCCTCGTCGAGTGTGAAGCGCTCTCGCTCCCAGTCGCAGGAAGAACCGAGCTTTTTGAGCTGGTTCTGTATCTTCCCGCCGTATTCGTGCGTCCAGTCCCACGCGCGCTCGAGGAAGCCGTCACGGCCGATCATATCCTTTGTGACGCCGTCTTCCTTCATCTTCGCAACGACCTTTGCCTCGGTCGCGATCGAAGCGTGGTCGGTGCCGGGGAGCCACAGCGCGGAGTAGCCCTGCATACGCTTTGTGCGGATCAGAATGTCCTGCAGCGTCTCGTCAAGCGCGTGCCCCATGTGGAGCTGTCCCGTTACGTTCGGGGGCGGGATAACGATGGTGTAGGGCTTCTTTTCCGGGTCGCGTTCGGCATGGAAATAGCCCTTGTCCTCCCAGTTCTTGTAGATGCGCTCCTCGAAGTCCTTCGGGGAGTAGGTTTTTGCAAGTTCTTTTTTCATTTGTCTGTCCCTTTCCTTATTTTTCGTATCTTCCTCACCTTTGGTGGGAAAGATACGGTTATTCTCTCTTATTCAAAGAATCCTCCGATGAATTCCAAAATAAATCCAAGTATGTCCCAAAGGCAGCCCGAACGGTCTTTCGGTGGCTTGTCCGTGTTATTGCCGGGCGCGCCGATATCCGCCTCCGTCTTTTTCATTTCACAGCCAGCCTTTCATACAGCTCCTCGCTCGGATCGACGAGTATCGTCTTGTTGTTGACGAATATCACCATACCGGGCTTTGCGCCGTTCGGCTTCTTCACAAAGCGCGCGAGGGTGTAATCCACCGGTATCTTGGTGCCGCTC
>JAFTAG010000348.1 GCA_017458655.1 Ruminiclostridium sp.
CAAAGCCCTCGGTCTCGGATAACGGATATTGATATGTAGCTTCGACCATAACTCTGAGGAACTGCCCGTCATAATCATATTTGGATATTTTCGCCGTCATATCGCTGAATTCCAGCACGTCTCCGACGGACTGCAGAATATCCTTGCTTCCGGTAGTATCGGAGGACACGCCTATCTCCTCGCCGTTTATCAGCACGCAGGCGACATTTTTCACATCTATGGGCTCAGTGGAAACAGAACCGAAGGCAGTTATAAAATCACCGCTTTCCAGCTCAAAAAGTTTTTCGATCTTTTCTCCCTGTGCTCCACTTGCCCAACCGGCAGGATAGAGATTACGGATACTTCCGTCATTGTACTTTATTTCAACTGAGCATTTCGGGTTTCTTAGGTAGTTTTCGGAACCGGCTGTAACTACACCCATAGGTGACAGTCTTATCCATTTGTTATCGGCAATATCATAAACAGTGATCGTGTTGTATGAGTTAGCTGTGCCTGTCAGGGTATATTGTTTTGAACTCTCACCGCTGAACAGTTTAAATGAGAGATCGAAGGTTTCACCCTCTTCAAGATCAATATATGAATAAGCGCACATACTGTGTGTATCTTCATCATATCGAACCCCGCCGCATATAAGCTTTCCGTCTCCCTCATCCGGATCTGCCGAACTGTGTATATTGATAAAAGTTTGGGGATCACTAAAGCTTTCCTCATAGTTAGAGGGCGTGTAGTAAACTCGCAGGAATGTTCCGTCGAAATCCACCCTGTTGATAGTCGCGGTTAAATTTTCAAATTCCAGCACGTCTCCGACGGACTGCAAAATATCCTTGCTTCCGGAAGTATCGGAGGACGCGCCTATCTCCTCGCCGTTTATCAGCACGCAGGCGACATTTTTCACGTCTATGGGCTCCGCCTTGACGGACATCACGCACGTTCTTCCGCAGCCGAGCCCGGAGAAATATTCGTGGTACTCGTCATACAGTCTGTCCGGCGACCACAGCGTTTCACCGAGAGTCGTATCTCGGTCGGCAAGGACAAGCTCCGAACCGTCCCCGAATCTCAGCGTCAGATCGAACCGTTCATCTTCGGAGTAGTCGTGCGGGCTTTCTATGACCGCACCGAACGCGGAAACTGTGACCGAGATACCGGCATTCGCGTCCTCGGCGGTAAATGTTTCTCCGGACATATCCCGCCCGGTCAGAGTATAATTCCCGAGCTTTTCGGACTTTCCGTCAAGATCGGGCGGATAATACGCGACGGTAAAGTCTGCCGACTGTCCCGGCTCCGGTTTGACATAACAAGCCACCTTATGCAGCCGTTTATTCTCGTTGTCCGGGTCGGGAAACGCGCGGTCGGTCAGCATATCCCGTTCGTCTATGACGGCAGCCCCCACATATCCGGGCTTGCTCACCGGCAAAAGCCCCAACGATACATATTCGGTGTCGGACGGATAATTGCCGCCGTAATACTCGGTGCTTACAGCTGCCACAAGAAATTGTCCGTCATACTCGACATTCTTTATCTCCGCTGTCATATCGGTAAATTCCAGCACATCGCCCGCCGCCAGCAGGATATCCTTCGTTCCCGCGCTCTCCTCGTCTGCGGCAAGCGCATCGTTTGGCCCCGACGGCTCGATCAGGCCTTCATTATACCCCGCGCCCCGAACATCGGGGCCTTTAAGCCCGCCGTGCTCATTGAGCCAGTTGAGCCCGAACACGGCACCCGCGATCACTGCGGCCGCTCCGGCGACACCGCCGGCTATGCCGAGCACACGGCGCCTTGTTTCTTTTCTTTTTTCCATTTTATTTGCCCTTTCCATGATATTTCTCAAAACTTCATTACCGGAAAAGGTGTATTCGGACAATTTCCACGACATTGCTTTATCAAAGACAGACCTGTGATCCATACTCATTTCCCTTCTTCTTCAATAAGTTGTTTCAATTGCTGCCGTCCGCGTTTGAGCCGCGAGGAGACTGCGTTCGCGCTGATACCGAGGATAGAAGCGGTCTCCTCCACCGAGTAACCCTCGTAATAATGCAGATACAGCACGACACGATTGTTTCTGCCGAGCTTGTGGATAAGCTCGAACATATCTCTGCCGCTGCTGTCATAATGCACCTGCTCGTTCGCGGCGTCAAGCGGGACGGAAAATCTGTACCAGTGAGACCTGAGCAGATCCTTGCATCTGTTGACGGTGCATTTTATCAGCCATGCCTTGACGTGCTCGTCCTCGTTGAAGCTGCCGTTGTATGTATAAAGGCCGAAAAACACGTCCTGCATGATGTCCTCCGCGTCACTGAGCCTTTTGACATAGCACAGTGCGGTCGTGAGGACATTGTTATGATACATTTCGAGATATCGTTCAACATCTTTGGTATCCACTCGGGTCTCCCCCCTTTTCCTTTGAAAGGACCTTTCACTTACAACACGAATGAGAATGTATAAATCTGTCACGCTTAAAAAAATTCGGCGATATCAACAATATTACACAACAGTTAGATGAGCTTTTTAGTTAACAATTAACAGTGAACAGTGTACAGTTTTGGTGTCCGCTGCGCGGACGTATTTAAATCGTGACGAGATTTGAAAGGTCGTTTAAAGATGCACTGCACCCTTCTC
>JAFTAG010000010.1 GCA_017458655.1 Ruminiclostridium sp.
CATCGAATCCTCGGATATCGTCACCATAATGACGGTAACAGCCTCGGAAAGCTCGGATATCCTGTTTTCCTTTATTCCGACAAACGGGTTTTTAAACGTTCCTGCGAGTTCGGGATGCACGATCTCCTCGATAATGCTGTCGAACAGGGCGTCGAGCTTCAAAAGGTCTTCTTCCATACAGTCCCTCCGCCCGCGTTATATCATCTTTTTGCCCATTATCGTGGAGCTTATCTCAACGGCGCCGTTCTGTGCCCAGAAAGTCATCGTGCGTCCGTAATTAAGCCCGACATCCTCTGCGAGTATCGGGATGCGCAGCCTCTGGAGCGCGGCCTTTACCGCCTCTATATTACGTTGCCCTATGTTGAATTTTGAATTTGTGGTCTGGAACATTACCGCGCCGCCGGCTATTTTAGCCTTGATAGCGGGAACGTTCGCGCCCATTGCCCTCATTCTGTCAAGCATATCGGGAAGCGCAGTATCGGCGAACTTCATACGCGTGGTATTGCCGTCGATGATAGCGGTGCTGTCAGGGAGCATAATGTGCGACAGACCCGAGATACCGGTGGTCTTGTCATAAAGACAGGTGCCGATACATGAGCCGAGCGCGTATGTTACCAGGATATCATCGCCTTTGCCTATCTTCCAATCAGATATGCCTACTATCAGCTTCTGACCCATTTTACGCAACCCCCAGCTTTTCAAGCAGATGATCGAGCGAATCTATCGTCGGCAGGAGCAGCATTTTTGACCGTATGCTCGTATCGTCTATCTTCATGTTGTTGTCTATAAAGAGTAACTTGTCGCCCATTTCGCCCATTTCAATGGCCGGAACGCTCATGATAGCGCCGAGCATATCTATGGTCATGGAGGGCGGCTCAACGTCTATCGTAAGACCCGCGAGCTGTGCGATAGCGTTAACATACGAGCCCGCCATAATGTTGCCCATTTCGTTTATCGCAGAAAGCTCCGCCTCGTTGAGTGAGAAGATGTTCTCCGGCTCAGCACCGAAGAATGTGCTTACTATCAGAGAAATAAGGTTCTGCTCGAACAGGAACATTATCATTCCGTCGATATCGCCGTTTATTCTTATAAGCAGACCTGCGATGACCTTCTCGGGGCCGCCTACCGCGTCTATAGCCGCATTGAAATCAAGCACCTCAACGTGCGGTACTTCGATGTCTATGACTTTTCCCATCATAGACGAGAGCGCCGTTGTCGCGTTTCCCGAACCGATATTTCCGACTTCTCTGAGGACGTCGATCTGCATTGCATTCAGATCTTCATATTTACCAATTGCCATTGCTTATCTTTTCCTTTCAGTTACTTATCATCTCAGGCTGTTTGCTATATTCATCATCTCATCCGATGTCGTAACGACACGCGAGCTGAGCTGATACGAACGCTGTGTTTCGATAAGGTGTACCATTTCCGCCGCAAGATCGACGGTGGACATCTCGAGTGCCTCGCGAATTATCTCCCTGTTCTCGGAGGGTCTTGCCTCGCCGGAGCGCGGAGTTATCGCGAAGTGGTTATCCTCGTTCTGATCGAGGCCCCAGTTGTTATCGACCTCGAAAAGTCCGATCATCGGAGTGAGCGCGTCGTAATCTATATTTGCCGTCTGCACCTCCTCGGTGCCCGTTACAACGCCGTTTTCATCGTGTATCTGACGGGTCTCGACAACATAAGGGACGGTGATGTGGTTCCCGTCGTTGTCGAGAACAAACTCGCCGCGTCCGGAAACGAGCTCCCAGTGGTCTCCGACATTCGTTACGGAGAACGCGCCGTCGCGGGTGAGGTATCTGTCGCCCCGCTCGTCCTGCACCATAAAGAAGGTATCGGCAGGTATAGCGAAGTCGAGCGCCTGATCCGTCATAAAGAAGGAGCCCTGTTCCCACATAAAGTCGGTCTTCATAACGTACTGACCGTGTCCGGTCTGCCACTCGTCCTCGGTCGCGCGCTGTTTGGTGTAGAGGCAGTCCGCGAAGCTCGGGCGCAGAGCCTTATAGCCGACGGTATTGACGTTTGCGATGTTGTGGGAATATATGTTCATACCTTCCTGCTGGGCGATCATTCCCGCCGCGCCTGTGTAGAATGAAATGTTCATTTTTATAAGCTGCACCTGTCAGGGTGCATCTCCTTTCACTTTGATGCGGTTTTGCGAAGCAAAACCTGTTTGCTCCAAACAGGAGCAGCGAGGTGCCGGTTTGAAGATCTCCGATTTTCAAACTCAGATCTCCTTATCCGCGCTGTGTATGCGTCTTAAATCATGTCAGCGAAGCGATATCCGTAGCCTTGCTGTTTATCTGGTCGAGCATTTTGAGTATGGAGCTGTTCGCCTCGTACAGACGGTACTGCTCGATCATCTGCGTGATCTCCTTGTTGCCGTCAACATTCGAGTGCTCCCAGGCGCCCTGTATCACATCGTAGTATTCCGTGTCCGCGGGGAACTCCTCGTTGCCCGTGTAGGACATAAGGTTGTCGCCGAGCTTCTCGACGTCCGCGTCCGGGGGGATATAAGTGAGGAGGAGAGAATCAACGACCTCGCCGTTTATGATGATGTCACCCGCGTTGTTTATCTCGAAGTCGTCCGTGCGGAGCAGTATATCGCCGTTGCGACCCTGCACCCTGCCCGACTTGCCGAGGATAAGATACCCCTCGCCGTCAAGCTCCCACTGGCCGTTTCGCGTCTGGTAAACGTTACCGTTGTCGGTGCGGATATTGAAGTACATATTGCCGTATATCGCAACGTCGAAATTGCTGTCGGTATATGTGAAGTTGCTCTGCTCGAGGTTCGTTTTCGATACGTCCGCGTATCTCTGGAGCAGGTGCCCCGAGGTCTCACGGCGCTTGTTCACGAGAATGAGTTCGTCCATAAAGGTGTTCGTGATTATCTCGTCCTTGCGGTAGCCCGCCGTGTTCACGTTCACTATGTTGTTGCCTATGCAGTCAAGCTCGCGCTGTTTTACGATCATGCCCTGCGCGGCATTGTAAAAGCCCCTCAGCATTGTGGGCACCTCCTGTCCTATCCGGAGTCGCTGACGCTCGAGAGGGAAGTGTCTCGCCTGTGGGCGAGCCACTTGAGGATAGGGCTCTGCCCTATCCTCAAACTCCTGACCCGGTTCCTTTGTGCGACAAAGGAACCGAAAGCGTAGTGAATTTTTGGATAAATTTGTGCGTTTTATGTGGAATTTTGCTCATTTGCGACGAGTTTTGCACAACTTTGAAATCTCGTCACGATTCAAAATTGTCGCGAAGCGACACCATAATTGTCAATTGTCAATTATCAATTAATTTCTGACGTATCCTTCGAGCTTGTGCTTCAGAAAGAGCATGGCTTTCGAATGGATCTGGCAGACGCGCGACTCGGTGATGCCGAGGACTTTCGCTATCTCGCCGAATTTCAGCTTTTCGTAGTAATACAGGGTGACCACCTGCCGCGCCTTCGGGCTGAGTTCTTCGATAGCCTTCGCTATCATCTGTTTGAGCTCCGCCTCGTACATCGCAGTATCGGCAAGTTCGCCGCTTTCCATAATGTCAAAGTTGTCTTCGTAAAGGAGCTCCTCAAAGGAGAGCGTCACCGCGCCCGCGGATTCCGCCATCTGCTTTTCGAGCTTCTCGCGGGAAAGTCCGAGATGCTCCGCAAGCTCGGCGTTTTTCGGGTGTCTCCCGAGCTTTGTGAACAGCTCGTTGTAAGCCCTGTCGAGCTCCCTGCCGAAATGCCTTACCTGCCGCGGTATCCAGTCCTGCCGCCGCACGAAATCGACGATAGCGCCGCGGACTTTTATATTGGCATAGGTCTCGAATTTCACGCCGCGTTCAAGGTCGAACGTATCTATAGCGGATATCAGCGCAATTACGCCCTCGTTGATGATGTCATCGGTCGATGCGTATTTTATATAGACATTCCGCAGCGAAAGCGCTATCAGCCTTATCATTTCGAGATAGCGCAGGATTATATCGTTTCTGACATTTATGTCACCGGTCTCACGGTATTGCCGTATCGCTCCGATCGCGTCGTATTCCGCCATTTCAGCATTCGCCTCCTTACTCGCCGATGATCGGCCGCATCATGCCGCCGCTCCGGTGATCACAGCGATATGCTCCCGACCGACTGTATCTGGGTCGAGCTGTCTATCTCGCTGTACGAAAGCACCGTTATATTCTGCAGGAACTGATCTATCAGTTTCTTGAAGTAAACTCTCACTATAGGCGAGGTGAGTATGATTATATTGGGGATAACGTCCTTTATCTTGTTTACCTCGTCCGTGGTCTTCGCGACTATGCGCTGTATCGTGTCCGGATCCATTGACAGATAGCTGCCCTGGTCGGACTTCTTCACGCTCGCCACGATCATATCCTCGATACGAGGGTCTATGGTAATGACACGCAGAGAGTTCGCTTCCGCAAAGCGTCTTGTTATGGTGCGCTTCAGGGCCTGACGGACGTATTCCACAATGATGTCTATGTCCTTCATAGCGCCGAGGTGGTCGCTGAGCGTTTCGAGAATGGTCTCCATATCGCGTATCGGAACGCCCTCACGCAGCAGCATTGACAGTACCTTCTGGAGATAGCCGTAGGATATCTGGTTCGGGATAAGGTCGTCCACCATGGTGGCGTTGGTCTTTCTGATGTTCTCGACCATTGTCTTGACGTCCTGACGGGTGAGTATCTCGCTGCAGTGCTGCTTGATGACCTCCGAGAGGTGGGTTATCATAACGGAGACGGGGTCGATAAGGGTATAGCCCGCGACGTCCGCGGCGACCTTCTTGTCTTCGCTTATCCACCTTGCGGGGATGCCGAACGCCGGCTCTATGGTATCTATACCGTCAACGGGCATGGACACGTCGCCGTTGTCGAGTGCAAGGTAGTGATCCACGAGTATCTCGCCTCGCGCGACCTCCTCGCCCTTTATCTTGATTATGTACTGGTTGGGGTTTATATCGGGATTATCGCGCATTCGCACGGAAGGTATTACCATACCCATATCCATTGCGAACTGCTTTCGGAAGAGTACGACACGTTCGATGAAGTTACCGCCGCTTCGCTCGTCAACAAGATGCAGCAGACTGTAGCCGAACTCCATTTCGACCTGCTCCACGCTCAGCAGCTTGAATACGTTGTCGATATCGCGGTAGTAGTCGGTATCGGTGGTCGGGCGCTGTTCTCTTGCCTCCTCGACCTGCTTTGCGGCCTCTGCGGTCTCCGCCTCCGCCACGGCTTTTGCTTTGCGTCTTTGCATGTATATACCCGCCCAGATGAGCACAGCGCCGAGCATGGCGAGTATTATCTTCGGGAAGCCCGGCACGAGCATAAGAACTATCATTACGCCGCCGGTGATGATGAATGTTATCGGGTTTCGTGTGAAGGATTCCTTGACGTCATCGTTGAAGCTGCCCTCACTCGCTGTACGCGTAACTACCATACCGGTAGCGACCGAGATGAGCAGGGAGGGTATCTGCGAGCAGAGCCCGTCGCCGACTGTCGCGAGCGAGTATGTGCTCATGACCTCGCTGAACTCCATACCGCTGACCATTCCCATTATGGCGCCGCCTATGAGGTTGATGAGCGAGGTGATTATCGACATTATCGCGTCGCCCTTTACAAACTTCGTGGCACCGTCCATGGAACCGAAGAAGTCCGCTTCACGCTGTATCTTCGCACGGCGCAGCTTGGCTTCCTCATCGGTAATGGCGCCGGTATTTAGGTCGGCGTCTATGGACATCTGCTTACCGGGCATAGCGTCGAGGGTAAATCTCGCAGCGACCTCGGATACACGCTCGGAGCCCTTGGTTATAACAAGGAAATTAGCGAGGAATATTATGATGAATATGATAAATCCGACTACGGGATCTCCTCCCATAACGAACTGACCGAATGTAGCGATAACGTTGCCCGCCTGACCGGTGCTTAGTATGCCTCGCGTGGTGGATACGTTGAGCGCGAGCCTGAACACCGTCGTTATGAGCAGTATAGTGGGGAATATCGAGAACTCGAGGGCTTCCTTGATATACATCGTCGTCAGCAGTATCACCAGCGACAGACCGATATTCACAAGAAGAAGAAAGTCAAGCAGCGCGCCTCCCATTATACCGTTAAGGGGTATGATAAGAGCCAGAATGATAAAAATAACGAACACGGCAAACACGTTGCTCATCATTCTTTTAAGCATTTATCCTTCCGGCCTCCTTTTCAAGGCGGGGTCTTCCAATCACGGAAAACGCGTCTGACATAATTTTTTACCTTTACAGCGGCTGTATTATATATATATTTCTTTGCTCTGCCGCAAGACTGCTTTAACAGTGAACAGTGAACAGTGAACAGGTTACAGTTGTGGAGGCGGCTTCGCCGCTTATCTGAATTGTGACAAGGATCATAATACCGTTGGGTCTCGTCAGTGTCCAAATATGTCCGCGCAGCGGACAACCATAACCGTTAACAGTTAACAGTGAACAGTGAACAGGTTACAGTTGTGGAGGCGGCTTCGCCGCTTATCTGAATTGTGACAAAGGATCATAATACCGTTGAGTCTCGTCAGTGTCCAAATATGTCCGCGCAGCGGACAACCATAACTGTTAACTGTTAACTGTTAACTGTTAACTCTGTATGTTGTGACACGGCGTATTCTTTATGTGCCGCCATGCCGCATACGCTCCTGTTGTTCTTTCAGCGCCTTTTCGGGGACGTTTACCGTCATACCCTTGGCGTTGTACATTTCCGTAAGTATCGTTGCGACTATATTGAACATGGTGGGCGGTATCATCCTGCCCACATCGACTGTTTCGTAAAGCTCTCTCGCGAGCGCGCGGTTCTCGGTGATATAGACACCGTGCTCCTCCGCGATCTTTATTATTTTGAGCGCGAGAGCGTCCTGACCCTTTGCGACCACAACGGGCGCCTGCATCGTGAACGTCTCGACATCGTATTTGAGCGCCACCGCGTAATGTGTAGGGTTTCTGACGACGACGTCCGCGCCCGGCACCTGCTCCATCATACGCTGCTGCGCCATTTCACGCTGCTTCTGCTTTATCTTGCCCTTGATCTGCGGGTCACCTTCCATTTGCTTGTATTCGTCCTTGACCTCCTGCTTTGACATCTTGAGGTTCTTTTCGAACTGCCACCACTGGAATAGGTAATCCCCCGCCGATACGAACACGAATATTATGCACAGCAGCATCACTATGGTAAAGATAGTGTTTGCGATGTACGTCACCGCGTATATCGGCTCGGTATCCACAAGGCTCACTATCTCGATCATTCTTGACTCTATCTGCCCGTAGGCGACAAATATCACCGCCGCGAGCTCTATTATGCCCTTCAGAATGCCGACTATCGCCTGCATCGAGAACATCTTCTTTATCCCGTTTATCGGGTTCAGCTTTGAGAATTTCGGTTTCAGCGGCTTCATCGTGAACAGACCCTTTGTCTGCACGATCACCGATATCACGCTTATGAAGCTGATTATCGCGACTACGGGTAGTATTATCAGCGCACAGTCAACAGCCGCTCTCACGAACACGTTCGTGTAGGTGCTGATCTCGTTGACGAATTCGTCTCCGACCGCTTCGATATCTTCCGTCACCGTCTTTGTGAGCATTCCGAACATATAGGTGCTCAGCACGGCCATAGACGCGAAGGTGCCAAGTATCGAGACCGTGGTGACGATCTCCTTGCTCTGAAGCACCTGACCTTCTTTTTCTCTTGCGTCACGTCGTTTTTTCGGCGTTGCTTTTTCGGTTTTTTCTTCACCCGGCATTCTTCATCACCTCTGCCGGTCTGTCATTTCCCGTCTGTTATCCCGCCCTGCGCTACACAAAATTCTCGGCCGCGGTAAACAGGTTTTCCCAGAGTATCGAGAAAAGATTTTCAACGAACTCCGACATCGGCCTTGCCGCCGCAAGCAGCGTGATAAAGCCGATTATCAGCTTTAAATGTATGTTGAGCACGAATATCTGTATCGTCGGTACGGCTTTCATTATGATGCCCATACAGAACTCCACGATAAGCTCCACCGCGAGTATCGGCATTGCGAATTTCAGCGCGAGCTCCATTACCGTGCCCATATACATTACGATTATATAGATAAGATCGTGTGTTGCGTCGGTGAACTCCCACCCGATCGGTATTGTCCGATATGACATCGAGAACAGCTTCAGATACGTCTGATGCCCGTTTATCAGGAAAAAATACAGTATAAACAGATAGTAGTAGTAGTTGCCGAATACCGGCATCGTAACGCCCGTAGCGGGGTCGTAGGCCTTAGCCATACCGAGACCTATCTCGGTATCCATGATCTCGCCCGCGTACAGCAGCACCGTTATGATAAGATTTGTGAAAAATCCGAACACAAGCCCTATCAGCAGTTCCTTTATCATTATCACCGCAAATCCGATGACACCGGTGAATTCCGGTACCGAAGCCGTGCCGCCCATCGAAGCGTACATCACGACCGCGAATACCACCGACATAAAGGCTTTTATATTGTTCGGAACGTTGTTCCTCGAAAATATCGGGTTGAAGGTGAATATGCCCGTTGTCCTGCACAGAACGAACAGGAACCCGATGAAGTCATGACTTATGGTATCCCATACAAACATATTTTACAGTCCCGTGTTCGCCATAAGATCGATTATATAGTTGAAAAAGTCTATTATGCTCGAGCACATCCACGGCCCCATAGCAAGCAGGGCGAGCGCCACGATTATAGCTTTCGGCGCGAAGGTGAGCGTCTGCTCGTGTATCTGAGTGGCCGCCTGCAGTATGGCGATTATCAGACCTACGAGCATAGCTATCAGCAGCGTCGGCACCGCAAGCTTGAACGCGAGCATTATAGCCTCTGTAAATATCTCAAGCACCAGATCGGCGGTCATACTTATTTCGCCTCCGTTACGCGAACAGTGTTCCTGCGCTCTTTATACGCGTGCTCCTCCGGCAGTCTGCACATAGGCACAGCATAGTCCGCCGGAGGTGATACTAAGGAAACGATGATCAGAGATCGTGCGTCGATCGTGTCGTGAATTTAGTCGGCAGATCGTACAAATTTTCCGCAGGCTTGCCGGCGCAAGTCAAGGAAAAGTTGTGCAATATGACGGCTGAAGGCGCGATACGAGCGGCGTGCAAGATCTGAGCAGCGGTTCCCTAAATATTGAATGAATTGACGAGCGTGCCCACGAGCATCTGCCAGCCGTCAACAAGTACAAACAGCATTATCTTGAACGGCAGCGAGATCATCGACGGCGGGAGCATCATCATACCCATAGCCATAAGGGTCGAGGATACGACGATATCGATGACTAAGAACGGTATGAATATCATAAATCCCATCTGGAACGCTCTCGTCAGCTCACTGAGTATGAACGCGGGGATCACCGTTTCCAGACCGAGCTGATCGGTGTAATATGTCAGGTCGTGCTCGGTCTCGTTGAGATTGACCGGGACCTGCTCTATGCTCTCGATAGGCTCTATCGGCTTGATGAAGTCCTCATCTATAACGCTTTCGCGCTCGGTCTCGCCGTTTGCCTCAGCCTGTGCCTGTGCCTGCGCCTCGGCCGCCTCCGCGGAAAGCACGCTCGCTTCATACACCGCGTCCCCCTTTAAGTCAAGGAAGAACTGCATATTCGACCGCGAGGTGTTTTTCAGCATAAAGATCTTCAGCGTATCGCCGGTCTTGCCTATCATCTCGTTTATGGTTATCTCACCCTTTGAGTAGGGCTGATACGCCTGCTCGTTTATCTGGGTGAAGGTAGGCCACATAATGAATAACGTCAGAAACAGCGAAAGACCCATCAATATCGAGTTTGGCGGGATCGACTGGGTCTGCATCGCGTTTCGCAGGAAGCTGAACACTATGACAATTCTTGTAAAGGATGTCACCATTACAAGAAAAGACGGCGCTATAGACAAAACAGTGATTATCAGTATCACTTCAAGCGTCTGCGATCCGTCAATGCCTATAAGCTGCTTCAATAAGGACTCGTCGGCCGGCTCAGTGCCGGGATTTTCGGCGAGCACCTCCGTTTGCGCGTCTCCCTCGGCGTTGCTCAGAGCGGACGCTGTAACGCAAAGAACGCCCACAAGCAGACAGGTCGCGACGAACGAAATAAAGAACCGCAGAAACAGCCTTCCGTTTTGTTTAATTGTTTCCTTTATCATCGCCCTCGTCCTTCTTCGTGGTTTTCTTTTTGCTAAGTACCTCGGCGAGAGCTTCGGAAAACTTCATTCCACTCTTTTCGTCGGCAGCGCGCTCGTTGTATTCTTCCGGCGTCATATCGAGATCGGCGAGCTTTTCGATATGCTGTCCCGATATACCGATCAGCATAAGCTTTCCTGCCACGCTGACCACCACGAGCATACCATCCTTGCCGATCGACACGCGGTCGATCACCTTCATACGGTTCCCGTTCACATAGCCGATACCGGTATTGAGCTTCTTCATCGCATAGATAAGCACGAAGAAAAGCCCAAGTACGCCTATGAGAGAGAATACGAGCCAAAGCCAATCCATACCGGATCAGCCCAGTATCTTTGTAACTGTCGCTATGATCCTGTCGGGCTTGAAGGGCTTAACGATAAAGTCAAGTGCGCCGAGCTTGATAGCTTCAACGACCATTGCTTCCTGACCCATGGCGCTGCACATTACGACCTTTGCCGCGGGGTTCATCTTCTTGATGTCCGCGAGAGCCTCGATACCCGTCTTGTTGGGCATTGTGATGTCCATGATAACGAGGTCGGGCTTTTCCGCTTCATAGGTCTGGCAGGCGATCGCGCCGTCCTGTGCCTCGAGGATATTGGTGTACCCGTTCTTTGTGAGGGTATCCTTGATGAGCATTCTCATAAATGCCGCGTCATCGACCAGTAAAATCTTCTTGTCCATATCTGTTTACTCCTTGCTTATTGAATCCATTAATTTGGATTTTATGATTTCCGTTATTCTTACTGCGAAGTTATCATCTATTACGACTATATCGCCCTTGGCGATAAGGTTGCCGTTTACGATTATATCGACCGGTGCGCCGGCCTGTCTTTCGAGCTCTATGATAGTTCCCTGCGTGAACTCGAGTATCTCCTTGACCTTTCTTCGAGCTGTGCCTATCTCGACGGAGATCTCGAGCGGCACGCCCATGAGCAGCTGTAGATTGGTCTTCTGCTCACCCGTGAGCTGCACGTCCGGCGCATCGAAGCTGTTGAGCTGTGCGTTCTGGACGTTCATAGGCTGCGGATAGCCGCCGTATGGCTGCGGATAACCGTACTGCGGGGGATAACCGTACTGCTGCTGCGGAGGATATCCGTAAGGCATCTGCGGCATTCCCTGCATCGGGGGCATTCCCTGCGGCATCTGCATTCCCGGCATACCGCCCGGCATCTGTGACATATCCGGCATCGGCTGCATCCCGGGAGGCGGAGCCTGCTGCCCTGCCGGAGCCTGCTGCTGGGGAGCGGGAGCCCCGCCGCCCGACGGAGCCGCAGCCGCCTCGGCTGCGGGTTCCTCCTCCGCCGTACCGAGCACCTTCTGGGCTATGAACTTTGCGAGCTCTATGGTAAGTACGGAGCAGAACTCCGATTTGATAACACCGTCGATAGTGAGATCGAAATAGATCGCGGCGACATCCTCGCCGTCCTCAAAATCCTGTACCTCCCTGAGATCGACGTTATCCATTATATACGGCGTCGGCGTCGAGATATCGACCACGATACCGAGGAAGTCGGAGAGCGCCGTGGCGCTCGCGCCCATCATCTGGTTCATTACTTCCGATACGGCGCTGATATTGAGTTCATCGAACTCGAAATCCGGCGTTACGACGAGCGGCTGACCCATCAGCTGATTGAGTATCATCTGAACGTCGTCCTGCCGCAGGACCATCAGGTTGTTGCCGGAGAGACCCTTGACATATTCGATCTTGACACAGACGGCAGGCTCGAGCTTATCGTACCGGAGCATATCGTCCGCCTTGACTATTTCCACCCTCGGGGTAGTTATCCACACCTTTGCACTCAGAAGCTCGGAAACTGCGGTCGCCGCGCTTCCCATGCTTATGTTCATGACTTCGCCGAGGGCATCCTTTTCCATCTCGGAAATTTCTACATTAGCCATCCGTTAAACCTCACTTCTGAACACATTTTCTATCTTTACCGCTTTATTCTGATTATATGACCCGAGCTTTCCGTCAAACCAGATCCTGTTCCCGATCTTGAGCTTGACATTACTCTCTATACTCAGGTCAAGCGGGATAATATCATCTATCTGTAAATTCAGCACATCAACCACATCGAGCGATGTTTTCCCGAGCTCGGCCACGATGTTGAGCGAAGTATCATTGAGAGCGCGCATTATATTGTCTCGTCTTTCCTGCTCTCTTGATGCGTCGAAGCGTCTCGTGTTCCTTACCGACTTGGAAACGTACTTCTGCATCAGCTCATCGAGGCTCAGTACGGGCAGACATATCGTTATGATAGTCTTTGTGTCGTTTACGGTCGCTTCGAGCGCCACGAGGATCATCGTATCGTCGTAATCCACCGCGGAATAGACACGGGAGTTCGTTTCGATGTTCACCACGCTCGGGTTCACCTCGACGTAGGGCTCCCACGGTTCGCGCATCAGCGCCGCCATATTATTGATGATCTTATCTATTATGCTGACCTCTATCTCGGTGAAATCCCTGTCGGCGTCCTTATATTCGCCCCTCCCGCCGAGAAGACGGTCTATCAGTATGTATGTCAGTGAATTGGACAGCTGAACTATCGAGGTGACCGTTCCGATATCGTCGTCGTGGATACCGAGGTCGAGAGTTCCCATCATTACATAGTCGGGGAGAGCGTTGTTGAACTCGAAATACCGCTGCTCCTCGATCGACGCGAGGCTGACCTTGCAATACAGTCTCAGCAGACCCGTGAGGTATGACGAGAGAAGTCTCGCGTAGTTATCGAAGATACTGTCGAGTATCTTGATACGCTCTTTTGTGAACTTTTTAGGAGCACGGAAGTCATATTCCTTGACGTCCGCTTCCTTTGAACTTTCGACTACTTCGCCGGACATCGCGCTGCTCAAAAGCGCGTCTATCTGTTCCTGCGTAAGGGTCTCAGCCATTCACGATCCACCTCTTTTCCGCCTTCTCCAGCGGCTCCAACTAATTTTTACCTTACTCTTCCGTTTCTTCTTCTGTCTCCGCCGGCTCTTCCTCCTCTATCTCCTGGAGGATATCCTCGGGTATCTCGGAGATAGGCTCGATATAAACGGGGCCCGTGTAATCATCGCCCGAGCTGTCCGGCGAGGTGAGCTGACCGGAGTACTTCCCGTCGAGCTCATCCATTATCTGTTTAACGGTATCCGAAACGGTGCCGCCCGCGGGATCCGTTCTGTCTATGGAATCGGTCTGCGCGTTGAGTATCCCGAAGTCGTATTTGAGCTTATCCTCGATGATCGCGGTATCCTTTATCGCCTCGTCGTTTCTCGTGATGACGAGCTCCACGCGCCTGTTCTCCTGTCTGCCGGCCTCCGTGGAGTTATCGGCGATGGGATCGTATTTCGCGCGGCCTTCGGCGAGGAACTTCTCGCTCTCGACGACCTCGTTGTAATCCATAAATTTAAGCACGGAGCAGGCTCTTGCGGAGGACAGATCCCAGTCATTTATGGCGGAAAGTCCGGCCGCGGTATGACCCTGCACCTTTATCGACTTTATATATTCTTTGGTATGCTTGAGCGCCGGCATAATCTCCTTGAGCGCCTTTTTACCGCTTTCCTTGAGCACCGCGCTGTCTCCGTCGAACATAATGGAGTTGTTGAAACGGATATTGATACGCGAAGAGGAGGTCTGGGAGACCTGTATCTGGTCGGAGAACTCGCTCGATTCCGCCGCGCTCGCGAGATACGCGAACAGCTCGTCGAAGTTCTCGGGCAGACCCATATTCTCCTCTTTGTCATTGGCGTGCGTTCCCACGTCTCCGGGGGGGATATCGGTATTTCCCTCCTCATCGCTCTTGGATTCGCCGACGTTGTTCTCCTCGAGAACGAACGGGTTGACATATTTACCCTGGCTGTTGAAGGACTGGAAGATATACTGGAATTTTTGTTCGTTCGGAGAGGATGACGCGTACAGAAGCACGAAGAAGCACATCAGCAGCGTTACCATATCCGAATAGGTCGCCATCCATTCATCGACGCCCGTATGTATTACCTTGACTTTTTTCTTTGCCATTTTTTTCCCCTGCGCCCGTCTCTTTTTGCAGCACAAAAAGAGGTCGGTAATATATTATACCATAGTTTCGGTCATATTGCAATATATTTTTAACAATTTTTGTTGAATTTGCGAAAAAATATTTTGTTTAATGTGTCGTTCGGGGCATTTTTTCAGCCGCTTCGTCGTATTTTATTGTGATATTTCACAAATTTTCAGCTTTGAAACGCCGAATTTTCATACAGATAAACAGCCGGGTTTCCCGTGTCCGAAACGACACCCGCTTCTCCGTTATTTCTTTTCCGCTTCCTTATTTGAAGACTTCGGGAGCATGAAGTCGAGCTTTTCCTTTATCATTCTGGGGTTGGAGCCCGCCGCTATCGCCATAACGCCCTCGATAACGATCTGCATACAGAGCGCTTCGGAATCGTGCGCGTTTTTGAGCGCGGTCGCGAAAGGCGTGAATACGATGTTTGCGAAGAACGAGCCGTAGAACGTCGTGATAAGGGCCGTGGCCATCGCAGGACCGAGGTCGCCGCCGTCGAGGTTCTGGAGCATCTGTACCAGTCCGACGAGCGTTCCGAGCATACCGAACGCGGGTGCGAGCGACGCGCCCTTCTCAAAGAAGCCTCTCGCTGCCTCGTGGCGCTCCTCCATAAATGTCATCGACCCTTCGAGCATCTCTCTTACCTTTGCCGAATCGTTCGCATCGACTATCAGCATAAGGCTCTGCTTCATAAAGGGATCGTCGCACTTGTTGGCGCTGTCTTCGAGAGCGAGCAGACCCTTGCTTCGAGCGGTATTTGCAAAATCGACTATCTGAGCTATGTACTTCTGTGCGTCATATTTTGGCGGGAAAAGCGCGATCTTGAAGAGCTTTCCTATCGATTTGAGCAGTGACATAGGCGATACTGCGATAAGTACGCCGAACGTACCGCCGACGGTGATCATCAGCGACGGGATATCAATAAACCAACTGATCTCACCGCCCGAGATGATACCATACATGACGAGTCCTATAGATACGACCCATCCAATGATCATTGTAATATTCAAAATGGTTCCCTCCGGTAAATAAAATTCTGACAATATCAGTCAAATCTTGTCAATTTTACTCCGTATGGACCCGAATACACACCTACCTGTCAATTTTGCGCAAAAAAGCGGCACGAATGCATTCGGGGTCATACGGAAAAGGCGCATCTCAGCTTTCCCTCGGACCCTCTCTGCCGCTTCTTGCGTGGCCGGCGCGGTTAAACGCCACTATTCTTCTCATGATCTCCTCGAGCGATTCCTGAACTATGTAGTTATGCCCGTTCTCCATTGTGATAACGGTGTCCGGGGTCTCCACAACGTTCTCTATGCGATCCTCGTTTATCATAATATCTTTGCCGTTAAGCTTCGTCAAAATAACCATAATGCACCTTATAAACATACAAACTTTACCTGCCCGCGAGGGGAGACTCCCCCCGCGGTCAAGCATTTCTACAAATTATCTCTTGAGATTTACAAGCTCCTCAAGCATGGTATCGGATACCGTGATAACACGGGAGTTGGCCTGATAGCCTCTCTGCGTGATGATCATATCCGAGAATTCCTGCGCGAGGTCAACGTTCGACATTTCGAGCGCGCTCTGTACAACTTCACCTGCGCCGCCCTTGCCCGCG
>JAFTAG010000349.1 GCA_017458655.1 Ruminiclostridium sp.
GGCCGTGGGGGCGCAGCCCCCACAACAGGCGGGGCAAAGCCCCGCAGAATCGGGGGTGTGGGGGTGGTACCCCCCCATAAAAAAATCCCCCCACCCCATGGGGAGGGGGTCAGGGGGTGGGGTCACTCCCGCCGATTGACGGCGAGCACCGCCCCCGTGCAGGCGCACAGCGCCGCTGTCAGCAGCTTCGCCGCAAGCGCGCCGCCCGACAGCTCCCCGAAAACAAGCGAGCATACGAGCACACAGGCGGTCATTACCGCCGCGCAGATAATTCCTACCCGCAGACCGCCGCGCTTCTTTATGCTCCCGCAAACGAAGCCGCATACCGCGCAGCCCGCTCCGAAAGCCGTGAGCGACAGGGCTCCCGCAAGCCCGGGCGGTAAGCCGAGCGCGTACATCAGCCCCGAGAACAGTATTATCAGAACAGTGGAGGCTGCTGCCCCGCAAAGCGCCGAGAACGCGTATGCGGCGGCTTTTTTTATATTTTCATTGACCTTTTTGTTTACGGACACAGCTGTCACCCCCGGGTTTGGTATTACAGTATATGGGGCTTTTCCGGGGAAAATGACCCGCACTGCCGCGGATCCTGTCGGAATTTGCGGTGGAATTTTATGTGCTCCGACAGCTTTCGGCAAAAAATTTGCACCAAAAGTGGTATATTATACCTGTCCGGATCGGGGGGCGCCCGCTTCGTCATGATTCGGATCATGCGCCGTAGGCGCATACCACAATTGTGAATTGTGAATTATAAAGATCCGGGAGGTAAGATAATGCCGATAGAGTTTATGTACGACAAGAACGGGCTTACCGCGGCGATAAGCGGCGAGATAGACCACCACGCGGCCGCCGAGATGCGCATAATGACCGACGGGGAGCTCGAACGGGCTATGCCGCGGACGCTCACGTTCGATATGCGCGGAGTGACCTTTATGGACAGCTCGGGGGTCGGGCTGATACTCGGGCGGGCGAGGACGATGAAGCGCTGGGGCGGGCGGATCCGCATAACTGCGCCGTCCGGGCGCGTGGAGAAAATGCTGAAGCTGTCGGGACTTGCACCGCTTATCGTGAAGTCAGGCAAAGAGGGTGAGAAGAATGCGTAATATCAATAACTATATGAAGATAACATTGGCGGGGTATTCCCGCAACGAGAGCCTTGCGAGAATGTGCGCGGCGGCGTTTGCGGCGCAGCTCGACCCCACTGTGGAGGAGATAAACGACATAAAGGCGGCGGTCTCGGAGGCGGTGACGAACTGCATCGTACACGGCTACCGCGACACTATCGGGGATATAGATATGACGCTCAGGATAATCGACGACGACACGGTTTACATAAAGATAGCCGATAAGGGGGTCGGGATAGAGGACGTGGAGCGGGCTATGCAGCCTATGTTCACGACCTGTCCTGACGAGGAGCGCGCGGGGCTGGGCTTTGCGGTAATGGAGAGCTTCACGGACAGTCTGCGCGTCCACAGCCGCGTCGGTCGGGGAACTACGGTGACGATGCTCAAAAGGGTACAGCGCAGAGGGTAGATATGATCGCACTGACAGACGAATTTGTCGAAAGCAATATGGGGCTTGTCCACTCGCTCGCGGGGCGGTTCCGGGGGCGGGGGATAGAATATGAGGAGCTGGTCTCGGCGGGGTGTATGGGGCTCGTCAAGGCCGCGAGGAATTTCGATGACAGCCGGGGACTGTGCTTCTCGACCTATGCCGTGCCGGTCATTCTCGGGGAGATGAAGCGGCTTTTTCGCGACGGGGGAACTGTCAAGGTCAGCCGCACGGTCAAGGAGCTGTCGCTGAAAATAGCGGCGTATCGCGAAAAATGCTCGGCCGAGGGACGGAGCCCGACTGTCGCGGAGATCGCCGACCACCTCGGGGAAACGGAGGAAAGCGTTACCGAGGCGATAGCTGCGTCACGACCGGCTATATCGCTCACTGCCGCCGACGAGGAGGGGAGCGAGTTCGATATCCCCGTTGACCCGCCGCAGCTGCGCGCCACGGAGCTTATCGCGCTGGAGCAGTGTCTCGGGACGCTCGACGCGGGCGACCGAAAGCTTATTTATCTGCGTTATAAGCTCGAAAAGACGCAGTCCGAGACGGGCAGAGTGCTCGGTATGACACAAGTCCAAGTTTCCCGCCGCGAGAAGAAAATACTTGACAGTTTGAGGGAAATGTTAGTTTAAAAGCCTTTGTTTTCTGCTCCTGTTGACCGGTCGTTATCCTGTTGTCAAGGGTACTCCAAAAAATTTTCCTGCGTAAAATTTTTCGAAGCCTCCCCCTTGACAACAGGATTGCGGCTGTGCTTAGCATTTGCCTTGTATGGCGGCATCCGTGCCGCCCTTTGAGCAAATGCGCAATGCATCCTGCATTGGTCGGCTCCGCCGACGGGGCAGGGTGGGAAGGCGGCGACGGCCGCTCCGAATCCGCGTAGAAGGTTTCTGCCGGCCGTAAGCTTTCGTCCGCGTTTATAGCGTTGTTTAAGCGGCACACAGGGTCTTGATAAAACCCGCAATATTCTTTTCCTTTCTTCGGCTAATTGCCGCACACAGCAGCAGGCTTGGATTGTCAAGGGAGGCTCCGAAAAAAATTTTTGCACAGATAACCAAGCAAAAATTATTTTTGGATACCCTTGACAATTCAAGACTGTCTGCTGTATAATTGGTATGCCGAAGAAAAAAAGAACAGGCTTTCTCAATTACTCAAACAAGGGCTTCATAGCTCCATCTATAGCCGGTGAGGCAATATCACCGGCTATGACTTTGCCGTCGCAGATCATAACGTGAGCCTGCGTTCCCGGCGCTCCTTCCCCGTGCACGGAGATCACCTCGAAGGTATAGACTGTGGCTTCCCTCGAGCGGTAATCGTACAGGTCGAAGCCCTGTTCGAGCTGGAGCTCATTATAGCGCTCGTAAACCTCCCCGAATTCCTCGGGTACGGTCACCGTTTTGTCGGAGTATTCCCCGCTCACCTCGACGCCGCTCTCCGACAGCAGCGCGATGATCTCATCGGCATTCGCCGCCTTGTATGACCTTCCGCACGACGAGGAGTAAACCACCGCAGCCGCCAGAGCAAATGCGGCCAGTCTGATTGTAAACCTTTTCATTGAAAATATCGCCTCACTTATAAATATTTACAAAATATTGTATTGCGGTTTGTCTCTTATGCACATTATATGGGAAAAATTAGACAAAAAGTATCGTATTTAATAAGCAAAGTCACCAAAAATTTTTTGCCGTACTGCTCGTTTACCCGCTGAAATACCCGTTTTGACGCCCCTTTTTGTAGATAATGACCACAAATCGGCAGGTAGATTTGCCGCGTTTTGTCCCGTTTAGTGATTTTATATAAAGGCACTCCGAAAAATTTAGTCAATTAGGTACTTACATTTTATTAAATTTTCTGATATTATATAGAAGTAAAATATTACTCAATCAGGAGGTCACACAATGGCAAGTTTATCACTCAGAGGTATATATAAGCGTTACCCCGGCGGCGTTGTCGCTGTATCCGATTTCTCTATGAATATCAAGGACAAGGAGTTCATTATCCTCGTTGGCCCTTCCGGATGCGGTAAATCCACAACTCTCCGTATGATCGCAGGCCTTGAGGAAATTTCCGAGGGCGAGCTCTTCATCGGCGACCGTCTGGTAAACGACGTTGCACCCAAAGACAGAGATATCGCCATGGTTTTCCAGAACTACGCTCTTTATCCGCATATGACCGTTTTCGAGAATATGGCATTCGGCCTTAAGCTCAGAAAAGTTCCGAAGGATGAGATCAAGAAGCTCGTTGAAGAGGCTGCAAAGATCCTCGATATCGCTCACCTGCTCGACAGAAAGCCGAAGGCTCTCTCCGGCGGTCAGAGACAGCGTGTGGCGCTCGGCCGTGCTATCGTCCGCGATCCTCAGGTATTCCTGCTTGACGAGCCGCTCTCCAACCTCGACGCAAAGCTGCGTGCACAGATGAGGACCGAGCTCTCCAAGCTCCATAAAAAACTCGGTACCACATTTATCTACGTTACACATGACCAGATCGAGGCTATGACGATGGGTGACCGTATCGTCGTTATGAAGGACGGTTATATCCAGCAGATCGACTCCCCGCTCAACCTCTATGAGAACCCTGTAAACAAGTTCGTTGCAGGCTTCATCGGCACACCGCAGATGAACTTCATCGACGCTAAGCTCATTATGATGAACGGCAAGTTCACCGTTGAGTTCGGCTCCGAGGACACAAAGACCTCCAGAGGCAGAAAGTTCTATGTTGAGATCCCGTCCGCTAAGGCAGACCCCGAGGCTCTTAATTACTACGTTGATAAGGATGTTATCCTCGGCGTTCGTCCCGAGAGCATCCACGATGAGGAAATGTTCCTCTCCGCCGCTTCCACCGGTATCATCGAGGCTAACGTCGATGTAACGGAAATGATGGGCGCAGAGACATACCTCTACCTCACCTGCGAAGGCTTCCCGATCACCGCGAGAGTTTCGCCTCGCTGCGCAGCTCGTCCGCAGGACGTAGTAAAGCTCGCTATCGACCCGAACAAGATCCACCTGTTCGATGCTGCCGACGAGCACGCTATCCTTTCATAAGAAATACAGCAAATGCCGTACCGTTCACTGCGGTGCGGCATTTTTACGTTACGGAGGTCATTATGCCCGAAAAAACAATACGCTCCGCCGCGGATATAAAGGCGGAGTTCATACAGGTTTACACTGAGAATATCAAGCGGGAGGGCGCCGATAAGCTGCTCGATTACCTTACGAACAAGAGCGACTTCTTCGCCGCGCCCGCAAGCACACGTTACCACAGCGCATACGAGGGCGGGCTCGCGGAGCATTCCCTCAACGTGTATAAGTGCCTGAAAGCGTATCTTGGCCGCGAACGCGTAAAGGACACCTATAAATTCGCGGATTACACCGACGAGCAGATAGCGCTCGTGTCGCTGCTCCACGATATCTGCAAGACCGACTTCTACAAAGTCGATTACCGCAACGCCAAAAACGAGAAGGGGCAGTGGGAGAAGGTGCCGTACTACCGCATCGAGGACACGCTGCCATACGGACACGGCGAGAAATCGGTCTATATGATAAGCGGGTTTATACGGCTTTCCCGCGAGGAGGCCATGGCGATACGCTGGCACATGGGGTTCTCCTACGGCGATCCGAACGACCGCAATACCATAGGCAAGGCGTTTGAGATGTACCCGCTGGCTTTTTCGCTGTTTGTTGCCGATATGGAGGCGTCGTACTATCTTGAGGGCGAGACCGGGAACAGTTGACGGTTTTTATTCTTTTTTCTTCGGCCGGCTAATTATACAGCGGTCATCGGAATTTGTCAAGGGTACTCCAAAAAAATTTTTCTTCGTAAAATTTTTTCGAAGCCTCCCCCTTGACAAATCCCGCTGCCCGCTGTTTGTGGCAATTAGCCGAAGAAAGGGAAAGAATAATGTCCGGGTTTCCGAAGAGACCCCTTGCGCGCTAAAACAAGTCTATAAGCGCGGGCGAAAGCTGTCGGGCCTTAACAAACCTTCTACGCGGATCCGGGGTGGCCGTGCCACCGCTCGGGTCAAGGGGGCAGCGTCTGCCCCCTTGCGGGGGTCGGGGGCAGAGCCCCCTTCTGTGCTCTCTATCCGAAAAATCTTTGAAAAAGTGTTGTAATTTTCCATAAAATATGGTATAATATATCAGAACATTTTCACAAGGGAGAGAAAAGGTTTGGCTAATCTGACAGAAAAGGCTATCAAGGCATCGGCGCTGAAGCTGCTGAATGAGAAACCTATCAATCAGATAACAATAAAAGATATCGTCGAGGACTGCGGGATAAACCGCAACTCGTTCTACTACCACTTCCGCGACCTGCCTTCACTGATTGAGGAAATGGTCATGGAGCAGGCCGAGGAGCTGATACTGCAATATCCGTCGATATCGTCGCTCGAAGAATGCCTTGACGCGGCTATAAGCTTTGCGATGAACAACCGCAAGGCTGCGATGCACATATACAATTCCGTCAGCCGCGACATTTATGAGCAGTACCTCTGGCGGGTATGCGAGCACGTCGTCACCGTTTATATCGACAATGTGCTCAAAGACCGCAATATAAGCGACCTTGACAGAGAAACCATAATAAGCTTCTACAAATGCGCCTGCTTCGGGCAGATCCTCGACTGGCAGCGCGGCGGAATGAAGAAAGACATAAAGAAGCAGTTCCTGCGGATGCTCGAGCTCAGAAAAGACCTGTTGGTCGAGGTCGCGGGAGAGATAGAACATGTCATAAAATAACATACCCGGGAAGCCCTCACGGCGACCCGCAAGGAAAGGAAGTACAAATGGCAAAGGCTCAGGCAAGCAAGAAGGTGCTCGAAAAACCCGTTACCGCGGAGGAAAAGAAAAAGGCGCTCGATGCTGCTATCGCGCAGATAGAGAAGCAGTTCGGCGCGGGCTCGGTAATGAGAATGGGCGAAAAGACCAACCTTAACGTTGAATCCATACCCACCGGTTCGATAGGTCTTGATATGGCGCTCGGTATCGGCGGACTTCCCAAAGGCCGCATAATCGAGATATTCGGCCCGGAATCCGGCGGCAAGACCACCGTTACGCTGCACGCGATAGCCGAATCGCAGAAGCGCGGCGGTATTGCGGCATTCGTCGATGTTGAGCACGCTCTCGACCCGGTATATGCACGCGCGCTCGGCGTTGATATCGACAACCTTATAGTTTCCCAGCCCGACACGGGTGAGCAGGCGCTCGATATCATGGAAGCGCTCGTTCGCTCCGGCGCGATAGACATAATCGTGCTCGACTCCGTCGCGGCAATGGTAACAAAGGCGGAGATAGACGGCGATATGGGAGATACTTTCGTCGGCGTGCAGGCAAGACTTATGTCGGGCGCGATGAAGAAGCTCACCGCGGTCATATCGAAATCCAACACCGTTGCGATATTCATAAACCAGATACGCGAGAAGATAGGCGTTATGTTCGGCAACCCCGAGACTACTCCGGGCGGCAGAGCGCTGAAATTCTACGCGTCTGTGCGTATCGAGGTGCGCAAGGGCGAAGCTATCAAGGACGGGTCGGACACAGTAGGCTACCGCACCAAATGCAAGGTCATCAAAAATAAGGTCGCACCGCCGTTCAAGAGCTGCGAATTTGATATGATATTCGGTCACGGCATTTCAAGAACGGGCGAGGTGCTCGATTACGCTATCGACCTCGGGCTTGTCAAGAAGTCGGGCGCGTGGTTCAGCTACAACGATATGCGCATAGGACAAGGCCGCGAGAACACGAAGAAGTTCCTCGACGACAATCCCGACGTTATGAAGGAGCTCGAGGAGAAGATACTCGCGAATTCCGAGCAGCTCGACTATGCCGGTGCCGATGATGAAGGCGGAGACGACGATACCGCTGCGGAAGCCGCTCCCGCGGAGAGCGAGGAGACGGCAGCTGCCGAAAAGCCCAAAAAAGGCAGGGCTAAAAAGAGCAGCGTGGTGGTCGCCGCGGACGACGATTTTGAGGAATTCTCGATCGACGAGATAAATGAATAATGGAAGAGCTTGATATTGCCAAGCGCCGTGCGATGCACCTGCTCGCCGCGCGGGAATACGGCAGGAGCGAGCTTATTGAGAAGCTGAAAAGCAATTACAGCGAGGAGACCGCGCTCACGGTCGCCGACCTGATGTGCGAATACGGTTACGTCAACGACGAGCGCTACGCCGAGAAGCTCGCAAGGCAGTGCATTACCGTCAGAAAGTACGGGAAAAGCCGCGCGGTGCAGATAATGCGGCAGAAGGGGCTCGACAATGATACCATACAAGCCGCGCTCGAATGCTACTCGGAGGACGATATCACCGCCGAGATATGCGCGATACTCCGGAAGAAATACGCGGATAAGCTGTTTCTCGGAGGGCTCGAGGGCCGGAAGGAAATGCAGAAGGTAGTAGCGGCGCTTGCAAGGCGCGGTTACGGGTACAGCGATATAAAAGCCGCACTGTACATATTGCAGGGAGAAAATGAACAAAATGCGGAGGAATAATTATGAAAACTTGTGCAAACTGCGGAGCAATGCTGCTTGACGGGGAGAATAACTGCCCCAAGTGCGGAGCTCCCGTAAAGTCTGAATTCGATCAGGGCGCCGCAAACGCTCAGAACGCGAATTTCAATCAGAACAATGGCAATTTCAACCAGAATGCGGGCTACAATCAGCAGTATAACGGGAATTACAGCCAGAATGGTCAGACCCCGCCGCCCTTCGGCAATACCGGCGGCGACCATACCGCGGAGTACGATATCAACGATATCCGCGACAATAAGTGGTGCTATATCATCGCTTACCTCGGAATACTGTTTTTCCTGCCGCTCGTCGTTTATCCCAATTCAAGAGTGGGCAGGTTCCACGCAAATCAGGCGCTTATCGCGCTGATACTCGGCGCCGTGCTCGGCGTGGTGAACGGGGTCTTTTCCGGTCTGCAGCTTATTCCCGGCGTGGGAACGATGTTTATGGTCATCGGTACGATCATCTCGTCCGCTATCGGTATAATCGAGCTGCTTATCTTCATTTTCGAGCTCGTCAATATCATCAACGATAAGGTCGTTGAGATACCCGTTATCGGTAAGTTCAGACTGATACAGTGATCTTTCGGGGTAAAGAAAAGCTCCCGCTCTCTTCTGAGGGCGGGAGCTGTTGTTTTGTCTGTGGGGAGAGGTATGGCTTCTCTCTCTTCGGCTTGCCAATTATACAGCAGACAGTCTTGAATTGTCAAGGGTATCCAAAAAATTTTTTCCTATGTTATCTGGGGAAAAATTTTTTCGGAGCCTCCCTTGACAATCCAAGCCTGCTGCTGTGTGCGGCAATTAGCCGAAGAAAGGAGAAGAATGTTGTACGGTGTTTTCAGATCTCACTTGACTACGATGTTGACAAGCTTCTTGGGAACGGCTATCTTCTTGACGATAGTCTTGCCGTCAACGAGCGGCTTGACGGTCTCGTTTTCGAGGGCGGCCGCTATCATAGCGTCGCTGTCCGCTTCCGCGGGTATCATCAGCTTTGCGCGCACCTTGCCGTTTATCTGAACGACAATTTCTATCTCGTCCTCAACGCACAGCGCCTCATCGTATGTCACCCAGCTCTGCTCGGAGAGGATACCGCCGAAGATATTGCTGTACATTTCCTCGGTGATATGCGGCGCGAACGGGTTGAGCAGGATAAGCAGCGAACGGAGCTCGCCCTTTGTGATGCTGCCCTTGTCGGATATCTGATTGAGCAGTGTCATCATCGCGGCGATCGCCGTGTTGAATTTCAGCTGCTCGATATCGGAGGACACCTTCTTTATCGTGCGGTGCATTGCCGCGGAAAGCTCCTTGCTGTAGCCGTCGTCGTCGGTCATGGTGTCCTGCAGCGCCCAGATACGCTCAAGGAAGCGCTTGCAGCCCTTTAAGCTGCTCTCGCTCCACGGAGCGGCCTGTTCATAGTCGCCCATAAAGAGAACATACACGCGCAGCACGTCAGCGCCGTATTCATCGACCACATCGTTCGGGTCAACGACGTTTCCGCGGGATTTACTCATTTTTACGCCGTCGGGGCCTAAGATAAGACCCTGCGCGGTACGCTTTGCATACGGTTCATCTACCGGTACTTCCCCGATGTCATAAAGGAATCTATGCCAGAAGCGGGAGTATATCAGGTGGCGTGTAACGTGCTCCATACCGCCGTTGTACCAATCCACAGGGAGCCAGTATTTCAGCGCTTCCTGCGAGGCGAACGCCTTGTCGTTCTGCGGGTCACAGTAACGCAGGAAGTACCACGAAGAGCCTGCCCACTGCGGCATGGTGTCGGTCTCGCGCTTTGCGTCGCCGCCGCACTTCGGGCACTTGCAGTTCACGAAGCTGTCTATTTTCGCGAGCGGGCTCTCGCCGTCTGTGCCGGGCTGGAAGTTTTCCACGGGCGGGAGCTTCAGCGGCAGCTCGTCATACGGCACAGCGACCATTCCGCACTTCGGGCAGTGTACGATCGGTATCGGCTCGCCCCAGTAGCGCTGACGGTTGAACGCCCAGTCCTTCATCTTGTACTGCACGCCTGCTTCGCCTACGCCCTTTTCTTCAAGCACGGTAAGCACCTTTGCGATAGCGTCTTTCTTGTTGGTAATGCCGTTGAGCACGTCGGAGTTGACCATTTCGCCGTCGCCGGTGTAGGCTTCCTTCGAGATGTCGCCGCCCTTTATTACCTCGATTATCGGGATGCCGAATTTTGTCGCGAACTCGTAGTCACGGGTGTCGTGCGCCGGAACGGCCATAATTGCGCCGGTGCCGTAGCCCATCATTACATAGTCCGAAATGTATATCGGTATCTCGGTGTCGTTTATCGGGTTTATGGCGGTGAGACCGTCTATTTTCACGCCGGTCTTGTCCTTTACGAGCTGTGTGCGCTCAAATTCGCTCTTTTTCGCGCATTCTTCCTTGTAAGCGTCGAGCTCGGCGATATTTCTGATACTGTCGCGGTATTTTTCGATCATCGGGTGCTCGGGTGCCATTACCATAAATGTCACGCCGTAGAGCGTGTCGGGGCGGGTCGTGTAGATCTTCAGCTTCTCGCCGTTCTCCTTGATGCGGAATTCCACGAACGCGCCGGTGGATTTTCCTATCCAGTTCTCCTGCTGGAGCTTGATGTTGGGCAGGAAGTCAACGTGGTCGAGACCCTGCAGCAGCTTGTCCGCGTACTCGGTTATGCGCAGATACCAGACTTCCTTCTCCTTCTGGATTATCTCGCTGTGGCAGACGTCGCATTTGCCGCCCTGGGAATCCTCGTTGGAGAGCACGACCTTACAGCTCGGGCAGTAGTTTACGAGGGTTCTGTCGCGGAAAACGAGGCCTTTCTCGAACATTTTGAGGAAGATCCACTGTGTCCACTTGTAGTAGCCCTCGTCGGTGGTATCGACAACGCGCGACCAGTCGAACGAGAAGCCGACTTTACGGAGCTGGCTCGTGAACTTTTTGATGTTGTTGTCCGTTACCTGACGGGGGTGAACGCCCGTCTTTATC
Source organism: Ruminiclostridium sp. (assembly GCA_017458655.1). Classification (GTDB taxonomy): domain Bacteria; phylum Bacillota; class Clostridia; order Oscillospirales; family Ruminococcaceae; genus Ruminiclostridium_E. Next base: position 11,028 of record JAFTAG010000349.1, read on the forward strand.
GCGGTATTCTCGGTAGGCAGGCCGTAAGCGTCGAAGCCTATCGGGAACAGTACGTTGTAGCCTTCGAGTCTGCGCTTGCGGCTGACAACTTCCAGACCGGAGTAGGCCTTGATGTGGCCGACGTGCATTCCGGCACCGGAGGGGTAGGGGAATTCCACGAGGGCGTAGAATTTAGGCTTGCTGCTGCCGGTCTCGGCTTTGAAGCTCTCGTGTTCGTCCCAGAATTTTTGCCATTTGGGTTCAATTTCTCGGAAATCGTATTTCATTTTTTGTTTTCCTTTCTTTTATTCTGTTTTAAATGCACTATTCACAACTTAAGCGAAATAACGGAGTTTAGCGTTTCTGTCTCCCCCGCCTCCGGCGGGGGAGACAGAAACAGAAATCTTCTTAAGTTGTTTTATAAATAGTACGTCTTATTCTTTTTTTCTTCGGTTTGCCCATTATACAGCAGCAGTCTTGAATTGTCAAGGGTATCCAAAAATAATTTTTTCCTATGTTATCTGTGGAAAAAATTTTTTTCGGAGCCTCCCTTGACAATCCAAGCCGGCTGCTGTGTGAGGCAAACAGACGAAGAAAGGAAAAGAATATTGGGGGGGGCTTTAAATTTTAAGCAAGACTTGCGGCGTTGTCGCACGCTCTGACGCCGAACTGATAGATCGTTGTGAAGTTGTACTCTTCGCCGGCTTTGAGGATGCAGTCCGGGAAGTTGGGCTGATTGGGAGAGTCGGGTGCGTACTGGCTCTCGAGGCAGAGCGCGGTCTGTATCTTCATCATGGTGCCGCCCTTGCCTATCTCGCCCTGCAGCGCGATCGCGGTGTAGAACTGGATAGCGGGCTTGTCCGTGAACACCTTCATCTCTCTGCCGGTCACGGGGTCGTAAACTATGGCCGCCTCGCGCATAACATGGGGCTCGCCGAGCATGAAGTTGTGGTCGTAGCCGATAAGGTCGCAC
>JAFTAG010000350.1 GCA_017458655.1 Ruminiclostridium sp.
AGATACTGCAGGTCGTAGCCCCACATTACGCCTTCCTCGCGTAGCTTCGTAATATGATCGTCGATAAATTTTATGACGTGATAGATGTTGTACTTCGGGTTTTTGAGGAAGCCGAGAAGCAGCTCCATAGCGCAGTTTCCCGCGCCTCTGCCCATACCCGAGTATGTCGCGTCCAGCCAGTCAACTCCGTCGCCTACCGCCTCGATAGTGTTCGCAAACGCGAGCTGCTGATTGTTGTGCGCGTGGATACCGACTTTCTTGCCGAATTTGGACGCGTATTCCACATAAAGCGCGGCAAGTCTCTGCATCTGCTCGGGGTACATCGAGCCGAAGCTGTCAACGATGTATATGACATCGACCGGCGACTGCATCAGCATATCAAGCGCGGCTCTGACATCGCCTTCCTGCGCCGTGGAGATAGCCATAATATTGCAGCTTACCTCGTAGCCCTTTTTCTTGGCGTCTTCTATCATATCTATCGCGGTCGGCATCTGGTGGAGATACGTTGCAACACGGATAAGATCGATAACGCTGTCCTTGCGCTCGATTATATCCTCTTTGTAGTTGCATCTGCCCACATCGGCCATTACAGCGAGTTTCAGGTCGGTATTGTTCTCGCCCACGACGCTGCGCAGGTCTTCCTCATTGCAGAATTTCCACTTACCGAACTTGTTCACATCGAAAAGCTCCTTGTCGGCCTTATAGCCGAACTCCATATAATCCACTCCCGCCTTTATGTTCGTGAGATACAGCGCGTGAACAAATTCATCGGTGAAGTTGAAATCGTTCACCAGTCCTCCGTCGCGTAACGTCGCGTCGAGCACCTTTACGTCCTTTCTGTAATTCAGCAGGTTTGATATTTCTTTCATTTTGCTTCTGTCCTTTCTTTTGCTTTAAACCGAATTAACTTTAAATCGGTAAATCGAATTATATCACATTTCGGACAGAATTTCAAGTGTTTTTTTACTTTTTCGTGCTTTTGTGTAAATTATTGTAATGATTGCCTTGATTTTTGTGCATTTTGCTGCTGTCAACTCCTTTGATCGTTCGTTATCCGCTTGTCAAGGGTACTCCAAAAAATTTTCATGCGTAAAATTTTTCGAAGCCTCCCCCTTGACTACCGGATTGCGATAGTGCTTAGCATTTGCCTTGTAAGGCGGCATCCGTGCCGCCTTACAAGGCAAATGCGCAATGCATCCTGCATTAGCCGGTGCGCGCCGACGGGACCGGGTGGAAAGGCGGCGACACGGCCGCACCGAATCCGCGTCGTAGCTTCTGCAAACTGTAAGTAACTGCTCGCGCCAACGGTCTTGCAAAGCGTAATGTCTTTAATAGGCGCAGTCTCTGTAAATCTAAATGCGAAGCCGGCAAAGTTTTTTGGAAAGAGAGAGGGGTCCGGGGAGAGAGGAGAACCTTTTGTTCACAAAAGGTTTCCTCTTTCCCCGGTCTCAAGCGAAGCGACCTCTCGAGCGTCAGAGGATCTCTGTGCTCACTGCTTGAGCGGGATCTTGACGACGTACTCGACGAAGTCTTCTGTGCGGTTCTTTGTTGTTTCGCAGTTTATGCCGGCTTCTTTCATCGCGTCGATCGTTTTGTTGAACGTGTTGATATAGAGATTGACGGCGCGGTAGCTCCAGCGGCGGGTGACCTTTTGTCTGGGCGGTTCTCCTTTTAAGAGACCCTCGATATATTGATCGGTCTGTGCGGTGTTGAGGTCGTTCGAGCCTATGTAATGCACCGCATCGGGACGCTGCTCGCTCGGGAGACGCAGGAGAGCCCGCGCCTGCCGCTCGGAGAGCTTATAGCGCATCACAAGGGCTTTTTCCTCGTCCGTGAGTTTCAGCAGCCGCAGCTTGTTCGCTATCGTGGACTGCGCCGTACCGAGCCTTGCGGCGGTCTCCTCCTGTGTCAGACCGTAGAAGTCTATCAGATTTTTTATCGCGTAGGCCTCCTCAATAAAGCTCAGATCCTGCCGCTGCAGGTTCTCGAGGACTGCGAGCACAGCGCTGTCCTTGGCAGAGGCGCTGATGATTATGCACGGCACAAAGCTCATATTGAGCAGCTTGCACGCACGCAGCCGCCTCTCCCCCGCTATCAGCTCATACGTTAAGCTGTTCTCTACCCGTCTTACCGTCAGCGGCTGCAATATCCCGTTCTGCTGAATGCTCACCGCGAGCCGCGACAGCTCGTAATCGTCGAATACAACTCTCGGCTGGGCAGGGTTGGGAACGATCGCGCTTATCGGTATCTCCACCACCTTGTTGACTGCTGTTTCCGTTTCCTGTGTTTTCTGAAATATCGCCATTTTGTTTTACCTCCGTAGTTTTGTTCTTCTTTGTAATTCTATGATACCACGGATATTCCCGGTTTTCCACACAAAAATTCCCCCGAAATATGCGCTGTTGACGCATTTTCCGAGGGTGTAAGGCAATATTCGCCCGTTTGATGCAATTTTCGGTGTCGTGCGCAGTCGAAAGGCCTTGCCTGCTGTCAGCGTTTTCTGTCAGCGCTCACAACACCGTCGCTGTAATATGCGATAACAGAGCGCATCTTCCCGGTATCGAGGTCTTTCCCCTTTATCGTCAGCCCCGACTTATTCATAAGCTCGGCAGCGATTACCTCCGTCAGAGCGCATCGTATCGCGTTCACTCCGCCGCATACCACGGTGAATTCCGTATCGCTGACATTAATTGCGCCCTCGTCACCCACCTTCGTCTCGCGGAAGGTCTCGCCGTCGCGCTCGGTAACATATTTCACGGGCTTTTTATCAAGTAAGCGCAGCGCCTTCATATCCATACCGCCGGACTTGTTTTTCTTTGCAAACAGCACCGTAATGCCCCCCTTTTCGTCTCTTTGGTAATATTATTGTATCATTACCCGTGTTGAATGTCAAGGTTTTGTGCATAGATACCATTGACATTAGGGCTCCGAAAGTGTAAAATATTTACTGTATGAGTATGTCTTTCAGAAGATTCGGCTGTACAGTGCTCCAGTGCACATGGGGGATATTGCAGACGCTCGCGGGCGGTGCGATGTTCCTTGTGCTGATACGTCGGGAGCACTTCATATACCGCGGGTGCGTAGTCACGGAGTGGAAGCGTCCGCAGAGCGCCTCGGTGGGAATGTTCGTGTTCCTGTCGGACTCGCTTTCGGGTCAGTTCCGCGATGATGTGCTGATACACGAATACGGACACACGATACAATCGCTCATACTCGGGCCGCTGTATCTTCCCGTTATCGCGCTCCCGTCCGCATTATGGTGTATGACACCGCGGTTTGAGCGTATGCGCCGCGACAACGGCATCTCATACTACAGCTTCTACCCGGAACGCTGGGCGAACACTCTCGGCGAAAAAGTCACCGGGAATAAGCCGGAGCTGCTGCAATAACTGTCATTGCCACGCAGTCTGCGGGAAAGATGACATAACATATATAAATACTTGGCAAAACGGGATATCATACCCCGCCGCGCCGAGGAGGTAATTATGATAAGAGAGATAAACCGCTGCATGGGCTGTATGAACGAAAAGCTGTACAGCGGTACCTGTGAGATCTGCGGATATGCCGATACGCCCAATCCGGCGGGCTGTCTCGCGCCGAAGACCATGCTCACGGAAAAATACATCGCGGGCAAGCTCATTTCCAAAAACGGCGAGGGCAACATCTATCTCGGCTGCGATCTCGAACACGGCAGAACAGTTGAAATAAAGGAGTTTATGCCGGAAACACTGTGCAGACGAGGAGCCGACGGCGAGACGGTCGAGGTGCTCGACGGGGCGCTGCCGCTCTTTAAATCCTACCTTTCCGACTTTGCGGAGCTCAACAAGGTACTTATAGACAACACCGGGATTTCCGGTATAGAGCACACCTACGAGATATTCGCCGCGAACGTGACGGGATATGTCGTTACCGAGCACATCGAGGCAGCTTCACTCTCGCAGTATCTCGAAGCTGTCGGCGGTAAGAAGCCGTGGCCGGAGACCGCGGAGATATTCGCACAGGTCTTTGACGCACTCGAGAAGCTGCATTCTCACAACATAATCCACCGCGGAGTAAGCCCGGAAACGGTCGTTGTCACAAAGGACAGGCGGCTCATACTCACGTCTATAGAGATATCGGCGGCGAGGACTTCCGAATCGCAGATACCGTGCGACTTATGTCACGGATATACCGCTCCCGAGCAGTATGACCTTTCCGAAAAGCAGGGCAGCTGGACTGATGTTTACGGGCTGTCGGCAGTGCTGTACAAGGTGCTCACCGGCACCGACCCGCAGCCCGCGAACGAGCGCCGCGAGAATGACAGGCTTGCCGTTCCCGCCGCGGTGGAGTCCTCCGTCCCTCCGCAGGTGTCGGACGCGATATTTGAAGGAATGTGCGTTGACCCGACAAAGCGAATCCGCACGGTCGAGGAGCTGCGCAAAAAGCTGTTCGCCGTTCCCGCAGTGACTGCCGAAGCGCCCGCTGTCAGAGAGCATACCCCCGACGGCCCCGTTTCTCCGAAGGTGTCGGTCAAATTCGACCCCGAGGAACGCCTTTCCGAAACCAAAAAGCCCCGCAAGAGCGCACCGAAGAAGCGCAGCAGGAAAAAGAGCGTCTCCAACTTCGGTATGATCGCGGGACTGATAATCTTCTTCGCAATGGTGGCTGCGCTCGTCATCGCGATAATATACTTCTCCGAACAGGCCAGAGACGCGGCAGAGCACCCTATCACCGCGGCTACGAGCTTAACGACCGAGCCCGTGGATATCACGGTAGATGAGCCGGAAGAAACCGAAACGACAAAGGCTGCCACCAAGGCGACCACTGCCGAGCCCGCCGGTGATAAGCTTATGCTGCCGGATTTTGTCAACCGCTTCTTCAATCAGACGTTCGAGAGCAGATACAATATGCTGCGCTTCGAGACGGAATATGAGTATTCCGATGAATTCGCCGAGAACGTCATAATGGAGCAGGATATCCCCGCAGGTACGCAGGTCACGTCCGGCACGACCATAAAGCTTAAAGTCAGCAAGGGCGCAGCTTATACCTACCTGCCCGACTATATCGCAAAGAAGCTCAGTGACTATACCAACGAGCTGCAAAAGCTCGGAGTGCGCTTTGAGACCGTTCCCGAGGAAACGGACGAGGTCAAGGCGGGATATGTCGTAAGATGCAGCAAGGAGATCGGTGATAAGGTATATATCTCGGAAAACGAGATCGTTACCGTATATTACGCCGTAAAGCCGACCGTGACCACCACCGTTCCCACCGAGCCGCCCGAGACTACCACAAAGAAAACAAAGCGTACAAAGGAAACTACGGCACCGCCCGAGGATACAGATACGCCCGATGATGCCGGGACGACCTCGATGCTTGACGAAGATATAATACCCGAGGACTGAAAAATATGGAGCTGAAAGAACTCAGAGACAAGATAGACGAGATCGACGACGAGCTTGCGGAGCTCTTTGTGAAGCGCGCTCAGATAGCCTGCGATGTCGCGGAATACAAGCGTGCGCACAATATGGCGATAATGCAGCCCGGCCGCGAGGAAGAGGTACTGCAGATGGCCTGCAGGAATATCCCGGACGGGTTGAAGGACGGCGGAAGGCTGTTCTTCACCACACTCATGGATATCTCAAAATGCCGCCAGCAGCAGCTTCTTACCGAGGTCGTGCCTTTCAGGACAGTGAGCGAGACAAAAGACCCCGTTGTCGGAGCTGTCACCCGCGGGAGCTACACCGCCGATGCTTGTGAGAAATTCTGCGGGAGCGATGTGAATATACGGTACTTCCCCGACTTCGGCGCAGTCTTTGAGGCTGTCGAGAACGGCGAGATCGACTACGGAGTGCTGCCTATACAGAACTCCACCGCTGGTATCGTCGGCGCCACCTACGACCTTATGCTCCGCCACAGCTTCTATATCTGCCGCAGCACGATGATACCGATAAACCACGTTCTTGCCGCGAAAAAAGGCACTCGCCTGTCCGACATACGCGTAGTGACATCGCACGAAATGGCGCTCAAGCAGTGCTCGAAATTCCTCGGGGAACGCAGATACGCGTTCGAGGAGGCAAGCTCCACCGCAAAGGCCGCCGAGAGCGTTGCGCAGTCGGACGACAGGACGGTGGCGGCGATATGCTCCGCATCCTGCGCCAAGCTGTTCGGGCTGGAGCCTGTCGCCCACGACATCACCGATATAAAGGATAATTTCACCCGCTTCATTATGATATCGAAGGAGATGCAGGTACCGGAGAACGCCGGTGTCGTTTCGCTGTGCCTTACCGTACCGCACACCGCCGGAAGCTTATACCGTCTGCTGACAAGGTTCGCTTACTGCGGTCTCAACCTCTGCCGTATCGAGAGCAAGCCCGTCCCCGATTCGCTCGCTTATCTGAAACAGGACGCTTTCGACTTCATCTTCTTCCTCGATTTTATCGGAAGTATCGCCGACGAAAACGTGATAAAGCTGCTGATAGGCCTTGAAAAGCAGATGCGGTATTACCGTTTTCTCGGGAACTACGAAGAAATATGATGACCTGCGCCCCTTGCCGACGGCTTGGGGCGTATTCATATCGGTGCGGATATTTGACATTTTTGCAAATGTGTGGTATAATTGCATTAAGACTGGGGGAGAGCCGATGTTCGAGATACAGACAAAATACACCTTCGAGGAATACAAGCGCTATGTTTACGATACCGATATCGCGCGGCGGAAATTCGCTCCCGACATTTACAAACGCCGTTTCGGTATTTTG
>JAFTAG010000351.1 GCA_017458655.1 Ruminiclostridium sp.
CACACGGGGGACAAGCGGTATGACTACTCCAACGCGGACAGAATGAAGGCGGCGGCAAAGCGCTTCCCGAAGCAGCGTATGATAGCGGCGCATTTCGGCGGCTACTCGGTGTGGGAGGACTCGGTAAAGGTGCTCGCGGGGATAGAAAACCTGTGGTTCGACGAAAGCAGCTCGCTCGCGTTCATCACGCCGGAAAAAGCAAAGGAATACATACTCGCGTACGGCGACGACAGGATATTCTTCGGGACAGACTACCCGATGTGGAGCGCGTCGGAAGAGCTGAGGCTTTTCGACCGCATTGATCTCACCGACAGCCAGCGGGAGAAGATACTATGGAATAACATCACTGAATTTCTTGGCTTCAGTGAATAAAAAATATATGGTCAAGCGGAACGCTTGCGCAGGTGCAGGACGCGTAGCCCTGCTCCCGTCCGGAAGGACAGCGCGAACGCGCCTCTGCAGAAAGGTTATAAGATATGAAATGGACAGGTCTTAACGAATTAAGAGAAAGCTATCTGAAATTCTTCGAGAGCAAGGAGCATCTGCGTATGGCGTCGGCTCCGCTGGTGCCGCAGGGCGACAACTCCGTTCTGCTGATAAACGCGGGTATGACACCGCTCAAGAAGTTCTTCCAGGGGGTCGAGACACCGCCGCGCAAGCGTGTAACAACGTGCCAGAAGTGCATACGCACGCCCGATATCGAGAATGTCGGCAAAACGGCGCGCCACGGCACATATTTTGAGATGCTCGGCAACTTCTCGTTCGGCGATTACTTCAAGCATGAAGCTACCGCATGGGCGTGGGAATACCTCACCAAGGTGCTCGAGATCGAGCCCGAGAAGCTGTGGATAACCATTTATGAGCAAGACGACGAGGCCGGCGATATCTGGGCGAACGAGGTAGGCATACCGCGCGACCGTATCATAAAGCTCGGCAAGGCCGACAACTTCTGGGAGCACGGCAGCGGACCCTGCGGTCCCTGCTCCGAGATACACTTCGACCGCGGCGAGAAGTACGGCCCGTTCGAGAGCTTTGAGCAGGCGGGCGAATGCGACCGTATCATCGAGATATGGAACCTCGTGTTCACGCAGTTCGACAACGACGGCAACGGCAATTACACACAGCTGAAAAACAAGAATATCGACACCGGTATGGGTCTCGAGCGCCTTGCCTGCGTAATGCAGGGCGTTGACAATATGTTCGAGGTCGATACCATTCAGAATATCATCAAGCGTATCTGCACCGTTACGGGAAAGACATATGGCGCAAACCACAACGACGATGTATCTATCCGCGTCATAACCGACCACGTCCGCGCTTCTACCTTTATGGTAGGCGACGGCGTGCGCCCCTCCAACGAGGGCAGAGGCTATGTTCTGCGCAGACTGCTCAGACGCGCCGCAAGACACGGCAGACTTCTCGGCATGACAAAGCCCTTCCTCACCGAGATCGTCGATCAGGTGATACAGGAGAACAAGTCGGCTTACCCCGAGATCGAGGAAAAGAAAGAATACATCAAGAAGGTCATCTCCACCGAAGAGGAGAGCTTCAACAAGACTGTTGAAAAGGGCTCCGCTCTGCTGAATGACCTTATCGCCAATATCGGCGACAGCAAGGTGCTCAGCGGCGACGACGCGTTCAAGCTGCACGACACCTACGGCTTCCCGCTCGACCTGACAAAGGAGATACTCGCGGAAAAAGGCCTGTCGCTGGACGAGGAACGCTTCAAGGAGCTCATGACCAATCAGAAGCAGACCGCCCGCGCAAATCAGGCATTCAAGGGCGGCTGGGACGAGGCTTCCATGAACGCGGTGTCGGGCTTCACGACCGAGTTTGTGGGCTATAAGAGCCTTACATCCGAGACAAAGCTGCTTGCAATGATAAAGGACGGCGAGAGCGTTCAGAGCGCGTCCGAGGGCGACAGCGTGATAGCAGTCATCGAAAAGACCCCGTTCTACGCGGAAATGGGCGGTCAGGTAGGCGACCACGGAACTATCACCGCCGGCGACAGCGTAATGACGGTCGTAGATACCAAGAAGGCGGCAAGCGGACAGTTCGTATGCTACTGCAATGTGGAAAGCGGCGAGTTCTTCGCGAACGACACCGTTACCGCAAGCGTTGATGAAGCGCGCAGAGCAGCGATAAAGCGCAACCACACATCCGTCCACCTGTTACAGGCGGCGCTTCGTGAAGTCCTCGGCGACCACGTTCACCAGGCGGGCTCTTATGTTGACGACAAGATCGGACGCTTCGACTTCTCGCATTTCAGCGCAATGACGCCCGAGGAGATCGCGCGTGTCGAGCAGATCGTAAACGACGAGATACTCAAAGGCATACCCGTCACGACCGAGGAGCTTCCCATTGAGGAAGCGAAGAAAAAGGGCGCTATGGCGCTGTTCGGCGAGAAATACGGCGACATCGTCCGCGTTGTAAGCACCGACGACGGCTTCTCCACCGAGTTCTGCGGCGGTACGCACGTTGACAA
>JAFTAG010000352.1 GCA_017458655.1 Ruminiclostridium sp.
ATCAAAAGCATCATCGCCTTTCTGCTGGCGATGATAATGACAGTTGTGTGTATCCCGGTCAGCGCGTCCGCCGCGGGCAAAAAGACCGTCAGATACACCGTACTCGTGCTCGATACTTCCAATGAAGCCGGATTTCTGGATTCAAACTGGCAGCCGCTTTATACCGCAAGGACTGCTATAGAATACGTCAAGACCGCTTCGGAAAAGTTTCTGGAAGATATAAGCGGAGTCAAAGGGAAAAACTATGTGGCGGTCGTGAATTTTCAGGCTACCGCCAATATCCTCTCCGACTTTACTCTCGACACAGACTCATTGAGAGAAAAGATCAACGCTTTACAGCCACAGGACGATATCCGTGATATCTCCGACGGTCTCGTCAAAGCAAACACGCTGCTCAACAGCGTTACAGATCCGAACGCGATCAAAAATGTCGTACTTTTTACCACAGGTCTGACCAACAACGGCAGCAGCAGCTATACGGGCTGGTATGACAAAAATACGGTCGGAAGCGATTGGTACCGCATAAATACAGGTGTCAAGCTTTATGCCTATGCCAATATAGCAATCGAAAAGTCCAACATACTTAAGGAAAACGATGTCACCGTATATACTATCGGACTTTTCCAGACTATGGACGGAATGCCCTCAGAAGGTCTCGATATCGCGGAATTCTTCCGTATCACGACAAGAGACCTCGCTTCATCTATCGACACCTACTACGAGGTCGAGGACGTCAACAAGCTCGAATTCGCGTTCACGGATATCGCGAACGAGATACTCGACACAAGCTCGGAGCTTGAACCGATAGATGTCAATTTCGGCAAGGACGGACACCTTATCGCCTACTACGACGACAGCCTGTTCGCGGGTCCCGCCTCCGAAATGGATACCTCTCTCGCGGCGATCTCCACGGCGTTCTCCATGTCCGCGTTCAACAGCGCAGACCCCTCACACGGCTACAGGAACGCCGAGGAATTCCTCAAGAATGAAGTTACGGATTTCACCGATATCAGCTATAACAGCTGGTTCGCGACAACTCCCACGGAGGACTCTCTCGGTGTGATAGCGGGTCACAAGACCGTAACGCTCGGCTCTGACGAATTCACCCTCGTGGCGGTAGGCGTCCGCGGCGGTGAATGCGGAAGCGAAGCCGGAAGCAACTTCCTGCTCGGAGGCTCGGGCGACCACGCCGGCTTCAATTCCGCGGCTCAGAAGGTCACTGCGTTCATCAAGGACTATATCGCCTCCAACGGTATCACCGGCCCCGTTAAGCTCTGGCTCACGGGCTACGGCAGAGGCGGTGCGGCCGCAAACATCGCGGGCGCTCTCATCGGCTCGGGCTCCGGCCTCGGCACGGGCGTTGAATGCAGCAGCGACGGCATCTACGTTTACTGCATAGCTTCGCCCACCACCACAACGAGCGCGGGCGGCTATGCGAATATCCACAATATCATAGACCCGAACGATGCGGCGACAAAGCTCGCACCCACAGGCTTCGGCCTCGGCAGATACGGGAGCGACTACTTCCTGCCCTCCGGCGCCGCAAACTATGACGACAACGTTGAGAATACCGCAAGAATGCTCTCGATATACAGCGGCATAGGCGGTGTCGATGAATACTCGGTAAGCGATTTCCGTATGCGCACCGTGAGCATCGACTTCGACAAGGAAGGAGACCCCTCCTCCGTAAACGTGAACGTTACTCCCGACAAGAAGGACACAAGGTCCCTCGACACGTTCCTCGATGAATATGTGGGACTTATCTCGTCCGATATCATCGGCAGCAGAGCGGATTATGTCTCCGGATATCAGTCCGGTCTCGAAAAGCTTTATTCCGCTTTGGGAAGCAGCGGCGACAGCAAACTCGCGGGATTCAGATCCAAATTCGCAAGTCAGCTTCTCTCGGAGCTTTCCGGGATAGCCGCGACCTACGACTTCAAGAACACCTCCGGCGGCAGAATGTTCGGCAGCAGCACGGCTGCTACGGTCACCAAGATAGCCGGTATCTTTGAAAGCGCCGCAAAGAGCACCCTCGGCAGCTCCTTCGACGCGGCTTCCGTATCGTCCTCCGTCGGCAAGCTCATTGCCGAGCTGTTCGGCGCGGAGCCCTCGTACTTTGCGACATTCCTCGCAAACAGCAGCATCATCGCGGGAACACACTCCGGCGCCGTATGCTATTCGTGGCTCTCTGCGGTGGATCCCGTAAGATTTACTCTCGACGAGGACTACGGTGACGACGACGATGAGCCGAAGAAGACCTACGACGGCGATTACCGCATAGTTTATATCAACTGTGACGTCGATGTCACCGTTACCGGCGCTGACGGCAGACCCGTTGCCGCTATCGTGAACGAAATGCCTATGAAGATATCGCAGAGCAGCTTCGCTTGCGGCGTTGACAACAGAGGTCAGAAGTACGCCGTTATCCCCTCGGGCAGCGGCTACACGCTCAGCATCAGGGCAAGGAACGACGATACCGTAAGCTACAGCATAAGCGAATTCAGCGGCTCTCTCGGCAAGGTCGTCCGCACCGTGAACTACTTCAACATCGAGCTTAAGAAGGGTCAGGTGCTCAAAGGCGATATCCCCGCGTACGCGGAGAGCGACCATAAGAGCGGCACAGGCTCAAAGAGCGCTTACAAGCTCGTTTCACCGGGCGGCAGCGTAATCGCTCCCGATTCCGATCTCAGCGGCAGCGATGTAAAATACTGCACTGTCAGGGCTGTTCCTTCCGCAGAGGGCAGAGGCATAGTTTCCGGCAGCGGCAGATACAGCTTCGGCGCATTCGCCGAGCTCAGCGCGATACCCGTTGCGGGCTACAAGTTCACAGGCTGGTACAAGGGCAGCACCCTTGTTTCCAAGAACGATACCTACAGATTCTGCGTGACCGCCGATACCGACATCACAGCGATGTTCAGACCGGACTACACCGTAAATGTCAAGGCTGTCGCCTCCGGTAAGAATGTTAAGCTCACATGGAACGCGGACAGCACCGCGTCGGGCTACGAGGTATATGAGCTCTTCGACGGCGAATATACCCTCGCGGCTTCCACCAAGGAAACGGAATACAGCGTAGAAGACCTCGGAACGACCGAGCGTGTATTCAACGTCAAGGCCGTTTACGGCGAGGGCGAGCCCGAGGTCTCCGAGGATATCTCCGTGATACTGCCCGGCCTTTATATCAAGTCCGGCAGCAGCATCGAGACCTTCTCCGGTATCGACGCACTTACAAAGCGCGCGGCTTCGATGAAGAGCTCCTGCGAGATACTTATCGGCGAATCCGCAAGCACAAAGGCACTCACCCTCCCGTCCGGCGCGGGCGAGATAAGAGTCAAGACGCTCAACAGCGCGGTGCTCACTATCAGCGGAAAGAGCCTCTCGATACCCGCGGACACGACATGGGACGCCGAGACCTCCGTTTCCGGGCTTACCGTAAAGGGCAGCGCGAAGCTGTCGCTCTATGTGCTGAAAGATCTCAGCGTTGACAATATCAATACCTTCGCGGAGGTATTCGTTAAGAACGGCAGGACTCTCACAGTCTCCAAGAAGGCCAACGCCATAGGCAGACTGAGCGGCACCGTAAAGCTCGCCGCAGGCTCCTCTATGGCCAAGGTCGCCTTCGGCTCCGGCGAGCTCATACTCACCGAGAACGCAAAGAGAGCTCTCCCGAAGGTCTCCGTATCCGATATCGCGGGTACCGGCAGCGACGCGCTCACCGTTACCGTTGTGAACGCTTCCGGCGTAACGACGATCGAAAGCGGGACTGCGATACTTTACAACGAGGGCAAGAGCTCCTTTGCCGACAAGATAAAGGTCACAAACAAGGATACCGACGGCGACGACCTCGAAGCCTACGCCTACGGCAAGGAGATAAAGGCGGAATGCCCCGCTTACCTCTCGCTCTACGACGGCACGAGCTTTGAGAATTACCCGAGCTTCACTTCCGCGTTCGCGACAATGCAGAAGTCCGGCAACTACGAGATCGCGCTGTATGACCACTCCGTCGCGAACAAGTTCACACTTCCCTCGAAATTCAACACGCTCGTTATCGACGGCAGCGGCTACTCGCTCGACCTTATGGGCAACACCAAGTTCAGCACGGCATTCCCGATATCGCTGAGAAATATCACCCTTATCGCAAAGAAGGATATCAGCATCGCGGCGTCCGGCAACGTTGAGCTTACCAACGTATATTCCACCAAGTCCCTGTCCATCAAGGGAAATGCGAACTCCGTGATAAGCACCACAAATGTAAGCGTTCCCGATCTGAGCATCGACAAATTCGGCACCGCGAACATCAACGGCAGGATCAATATCGGAAAGAGCCTTAACGTCGGCACACTCTACCTTGATGAAATGGGCGTGGCGGCACTGAGCGCCAACTCCTCCGTTACGGTGAACGACCTTATCGGCGTCTATGGCTCGGAGATAGATATCGCAAAGGGCAACAAGAAGGGTATCACCGTAAAGGGCACGATAAAGGGCAAGATAATACTCACAGGTGACGCAGAGGTCGGCAAGTCGCAGATACTCAGCATCAAGGCCAAGAACCTGAACCTCAGAAAGCTGTTCAATATCAAGGGGCTCTACCCCGATGGCTCAAAGGACGAGTATATGCTCTATCAGAAGGGCTCTAAGGTAACGCTTGAAAAGACAGCGTTCAAGATAGACTCAACACCGTTCTGCAACTGGACGGACGCGCTGAAGTACATCGAGTCGAAGAACCATTCGACCGCCAACTACATCGTAACTCTTGTTTCGGATCACACGGAAAAGAGTCTGAAGCTCCCGGCAGCTTCCAAATATTCGTCCATTACATTCAGATCCAACGGAAAGACACTTACCGTCAAGGGTCAGATCAATCTTACCAGAACAACTACATTCGAGAACATCAGGATCGCCGGCGCAAGCTCGATGAAGGATCCTCTCGGCATCATACTCAAGGACGCGGAGATCGATTGTCCAATTACCACCTCGACAAGGCTCATACTTTCCGGCAGCAACAAAGTAAAGGGCACCGTATCTTGTAAATCTGTCTCCTCGCTGGAGAAGTCAACGCTCACTATCCCGAGGAACTGCTATCTGAACGTATCGCTCTCCGGTATAAGCGGCAAGCTTACGCTGTGCATCGCGGAGGCTGACGGCTCGCTCGCGCCTCTCCCGACCGGAACGGTCATTTCGCAGGGCTTTGTCGGCATCTACTCTTCTCACCTGTATATCGGCAACCCCGGATACTATACGATAAAGAGACAGAACAGCACCAAGAAGAACCAGCCGCCGATGCTCACGCTCGTTTACTCTTCCGAACCGCCCGAGGAAACGGAAGAAGAGGAAGAGGGATCCGAGGACAGCTATGCTATAGGCGAAGAAGATACGGCAGCCGGAGACTTCGCCCGCAGCGGCAGGGCTTCCGTGAATGAAAGCAACACACGCTATCTCGATGAGGTAGGCGATGAACTCAGCAAGGAATATACCGACGATGAGGTATTCGGCTTCGGCCAAATCGTCACCGAAGAAGAAGCCGAGGATATCGCCGAAGATATCGCCGAAAACACCGAGGCATAAACGATCGGCTTCATTTGCCGAAAGCAAATGATACTTCCCCATTCCCCCTTATACGGGGAATGGGGATTTTTTTGCACAAAAAAGCCCCGTCCGTGCGGATACGGACAGGGCAGATATGCGTCAGTTCGCGTTTTTCCACTTTTTCGTGGTGAAGAAATCGCTGATAGCCTCCGCTATCTGTTCCTTTGTCATAGTTTTCAGCAGGTAGCCGTCGGGGTGCAGCTTCATCACGTTCATCACACTCTCCTTGTCGGATTTTCCCGTAAGGAATATGACCGGTATGCGCGACGAGCCCGCTTCGCTCTTTATCATTTCAAGTATCTGCGGTCCCTGTATTACAGGCATATCGTAGTCAAGCAGTATCAGGTCGGGCGTATGGTTGGCTATGTACGTTATCGCCTGCATTCCCGAACGCACCGCGGTGATACGGTACTTCATAGACAGCCACGCCTGCATCATCTTGAGGAAAGTAAGGTCGTCATCTACGAGCAGGATATGCTTGCCCTTGCGGCGCTCCTCTTCAGCCGCAACGATCTTTTGGAGCTGCTCGGTCAGCGTTTTCATCTCAAACGGGCGCAGGAATTCGTGCGTTACCACCGACTTCGGTACAGTCTCCTCTATCGCCGCGATCTCCTTGCTGTAGCCTATGACACAGAGCGCTTTCTCATCGCCTGTGCACAGGTCTTTAAGATACACGAGCACATCGGTCATATCGAACACATAGTCGCCCGCAAAAAGTATGATCATATCGGAATCGTCCTTCTCGTGCTCGATCTTCTCGATAACAGGCTCGACGCTCACGGTCACGATACCGCACTTGTGGAGAGACGTTTCGAGCGCGTCGGTCATAAACGCCCCGCCGTGATTGATTATCATTATCTTGCTTGCCATTTTGTCCTCCTTAATTACCCGCTATTTCATATACCGCGTCCCAGTCGAAATTATCGGCGGCCTCTTTAAGCTGTTTATAACGCTCCTTCTCGCTGTCGGGGAGCCGGTACTTCCCGAGCGAGTCTATCGCCAGCGCCGCGCCGTCTATATCGAAATTCTCCGCATATTCCTTTATGGCGTCATACGTTTTGTGCAGCATATCCTCCGGGATAAGCGGCTTATCTTCGTCAGCGCCGCCCGTATCGAACAGCTCCGACAGAGCCTCACCGAGAGCGCGGTATCTTGCGATAAGCCCGTCTATCTCCGCGGCGAGAGTTTCGGTATCGTTCGCCTTGCCCGCTGTCTCGAGCCTTTCGGCAAGAGCGCCGAGGCCGTCCGCGCCGATAGCCCTCGATGTGCTTTTGAGCGCGTGTATCTTTATCGTTGCGTTCGCGATATCTCCGGTATTCCAGAAATTCCCGATCTCCTCGGAATTTGACCTCACGGTGCTCTCATACACCGACAGCGTTTCCATATACACTTCGGGAGTCCCGCAGTGCTTCAGCCCGCTTACGGTGTCTATCTCCGATATCGCGAAAAGCTTTTCGGGAAGCTCCGTCTCCGGCTCGGAGGCGGGTATCTCATCATCATTATCATCATCGCCGACAACTGCGACCTTCTCCGGCGGCAGATACGACATCAGCATATTCTCGAGACGCCCGCTATCCACGGGCTTGGAAAGGTAATCCGAAAAGCCCTCGTTTATGTACATCTCGCGAGCTCCCGACACGGCGTTTGCCGTAAGCACGACGCAGGTCGTTTCGCCGTACCCGGGCAGCTCACGCAGCCTGTGCAGCGTCTCTATGCCGTCCATTTCGGGCATCATATGGTCTATGAACACAAGGTCGTACATCTTCTTTTGGGCAAGCCCGAGCGCCTCTTTGCCCGAAGACGCGGTCTCCACCTTAACGAGAGTCCGCTTAAGCAAGCCCTTTATCACCGACAGGTTGACCGGCGTATCATCGACCACGAGTATAGAGGCATCCGGCGCGCGGAATTTCTCACGATACGCGCTGTGACTGCTCTCGGTGACAAGACGCGCCGAGTAATCGCCGACAGGCTCGGGCTTTATGACCTTCTGCTTAACCGCGAAGGTGAATTCCGAGCCCTCACCGTAAACGCTCGCAACGTCCAGACGGCTTCCCATAAGGCCGAGGAGCTGCTTGGTTATCGACATTCCGAGGCCGGTGCCCTCGATGCTGCGGTGACGGGACTCCTCGAAGCGCGAGAACGGCGAGAACAGCTTTTCGAGGTCCTCGGGCTTCATTCCTATGCCCGTGTCCTTTACCCCGAATATGAGCAGTATCTCATCATCGGCGGCGCTTTCATATCTGACGGAAAAGTGAACGCTTCCCTTTTCGGTGTATTTCACCGCGTTCGTGAGCAGGTTCAGCGCGCACTGCTTTATGCGTATCTCGTCGCCGTACAGCAGGTGCGGGATATTCCCGTCAACACTGACCTCAAACAGCAGCCCCTTGTTGTCGGCACGGCTCCGCACCATATTCACGAGGTCGTTTATCAGCGAGCTCAGCTCGTACTGCGCCGGGATTATCTCCATTCTCCCCTCCTCGATCTTCGAGAAGTCGAGAATGTCGTTTATCAGCGACAGGAGCGTCCTGCCCGCTATCTGTATATCCTCCGCGTAGCCGACTATATCCTTCTCGGAGCTCTCGCGCAGTATCATCTCGTCCATTCCGAGCACCGCGTTTATCGGAGTCCTTATCTCGTGCGACATACTCGCAAGGAAGGAGGATTTAGCCTTGTTGGCGCTGTCCGCGAGCATCTTCTGCTCCTCGAGCATCTCCATATAGTGAAAATGCTCCGTCTCGTCAATGAGCGCGTACAGCGTTCCTACTTTTTCGCCGTCCTGCATAAGCTCGTTTTCGCCGGGCTTGTAGATACGGTCGTTTATCGTTATCATACCGCCGCTCGCGACAGCGTCGGTTATCTCCGACGGCACGGTGCCGGACGACAGCTTAAGATCGGGATAGAGCTTTTTCGCGGGCTCGTTGAAATACCTGACCTTCGAGCTGCTGTCAACGGCGATAATGCCCTCGGAGAGCTTGTCGATCATATAATCACGGGCGAGCTGCTCCGTCCCGAGCAGTCCGAAGCGGAATATCGCCACGAGCATTATTACCGTTCCGATCGCAAATCCCGGCATCGTAAGGTCGTAGATGTATGTTATCGGCGTCTGCACGAACACCTGCACGATCGTGAACGCCGATTCCACGAGCATCGCTATAAACACCGTGACAAGGCACTTCTTTGTACGGCTGTTTTTTTCCCTGACAGCCTTTATGATCAGCAGTGTCAGTATATACACGATATACACCGCAAGCGATACCGACTGCAGCTTGTGAACTATACCGGACGAACGCATCATTCGGATATACCCGTCAACATAGATGAACTCTACGTCCTTGTAGAAAAGCTCGTTTTGCCGTATCGTCAGCACCGCGAGATATACACCGATGTTGAACATCGCAAGGCCTATTTTAAGCGCAGTTGGCACCTTTACCCCGCACAGCTCTGTAATGAACAGGAACAGCGAGAATGCCACCCATACGCGCCCGATATACGAAAGCTTGAGCGCGGTCAGATACGCCTCGGCGGAATGAGCGTTGAGCTCGAACAGATAGCCCGCACTGTTAACGAAATTCACCACAATGGCGAAAAAAAAGTACAGATGCGCCTTCGTGCTGCTTTTTCTGAATACTATCCAGCCCTCGACAAGCATAACAACAAGACATATATACTGTATCGGGATAAGGATATCATACATATCCTTGGCCCCGAGCATTATATCATGCACGTTTTCCACTCCCCCTTCCGGTCTGTTATCCGCAGAAGCTCTTTATCTCTTTTTCGAGCAGTCGGAACACGTTCGCGATGAGATATCCGTCAGCGACGGCGTGGTTGAGGCGCACCGTCACGGGCATCATCAATCTGCCGTTCTCCTCGCGGTATTTTCCCCAGTTCACTATCGGCAGGAAGTAGAGATACCCGTCGGGAAGCTCTATATTCAGCGAATCGTATGACAGCCACGAAATATAGGACGCGTCAAACCAGTTGGGGTGGTTTGCGGCATCGAGGCCGTATTCCCGGGACTGCTTCGCCTTCTCGAGATCCGCCTCGGCACCGCGGTAAAACTCGTCATAGTCCGGGCTGTAGGCGGTATATACGGGCGTGCAGGTCTCGGTGTCCTCGTGGAACACATACTGTGTCGGATTTATCGTGTCGTAGCAGATAAGCTCGTCGGACTGCCACAGATACGCCATTTTGTAATCGTCGCGGGAGTTCAGTACTTTTGAAAGTATGAACAGGAAGTTCAGATAGAATTTTGTCCCGTTCTTTTTGGAATACGCCGCAAGGTCGGTAACATCTATCCTCGCGGTCATAGATACCGAACACTTGCAGTCCTCGGTAAAATGCCTGTAAACGCCCTTGCGGTAATATGTTTCTTTGTTTACTGCTTTATAATTCATTTAAATATTTTCCTTTCAAATACCTGTCACCTGCCGCGGCGGCATTACGCCGTCTCTTTGTCGGCGGCTCCGGTCTTGTTGACAACGGCGAGGTTTTTCAGCCAGCGTTCGCGTTTCAGCCAGAAATGAAAAACTATGATCTTGGCGATATCGAGCAGCTTTATGAACAGATACAGCTCCACGGGGCCTACATCGGTGCATAAGCCGAGAATGAACATCATAGGCAGCATTATCACGATAGTTATGCCGGCGTCGGCATACGCCCCCATAGCGGTATCTCCGCCAGCCCTTGCCACAGCCGTCTGCGCGTTGAGATATACCCATACCGGCATAAAGAACGCCATAAGTATGACCATATCGCGGCAGATATCGAGCGCACCGCTGCTGAGGTTCCCATATACTATCGGGATAACGAATATTGTAAGGAACCCGAGCGCCGCCATTATCAGTCCGAACACCGCAGAGCCCGAAAGCAGCCATGTTTTCTCGCGGCGCGCCTTTTCGAGCGCACCCTCGCCGAGCGTTCTTCCGAGGATAACTCCGGTCGCGGAATATATACCGCCGAACGCCACAAATACCATATTTGCGACAGAAAAGCTCGCCGCCATTCCCGAGACGACATCGGCGCCGCCTCTGCCGTTATAGATAGCGGTGGTGAGCGTTTCGGACATCACCCATACCATTTCGCAGAACAGCACCAGCGCTCCCTTTTTCAGTATGCTCCCGAAAAGCTTCCCGTTTATGCGGAAGAACTTTGAAAGCTTCACAGCGAAACCGGGCTTCGTCTTTATGTAAACTATGATGAATATGGTAAGCTCCAGCGTTCGCGCCAACACCGTTGCCAGTGCGGCTCCGCGTACACCGAGCGCGGGAAATCCGAGGTTCCCGTATATCAGCAGCCAGTTGAACAGAGTGTTGACCGCCGTTGCGGCTATGGTCGCGATAAGCGGGATCCTTACCCTGCCCATATCACGCAGCGAGCTCGCGATGCACATTGAAACGGTCATAGGAAAGCCCATAAAGAGCATTATGTTGATATACTTCACGCCCTCGTCGAGTATCCGCTCCGCGTCATTATTTCCCACCAGCATCAGCGAGAGCACCTCCCGCGGGAACACCACACACACCAATATATACGGCACGAACGCCGCCAGCCCCATTACGAGCTTGAAGCGAAACGCCTGCTGCATACCCTCTGCGTCCTTTGCGCCGAAATACTGTGTCATAAAAATGCCGCCCGCCATACATATCGCGTTCACATATACCATAAACACGAACAGCACCTGCCCCGCCACATTCACGCCGGACATAGATATGTCGCCGAGTCCCGATACCATAAAGTTATCGACGAGCGACACAAGGCTCTGTATAAGCTGCTGCAGCATTATAGGCACCGCGATGGCGAGCGCCTTGCCATAAAATTTACGGGGACCGAACAGGCGGTTCCCCTTTTTTTCCCTTTCCATTTTTCTGTTATCTCCGTTATTGTTCCTGCACACCTCGTATGTGTTCTTTTTCTCTCTTTTTATCCGCTTCACGGCAGCCGCCGGACAGCAACTTCATTATACAACAAAAACCCCTGTTTGTCAATAGGAATTACAGGGCGCGGCGATATATATAAAACGCACCCTCCGACAGTCACGCCGAAAGATGCGTTTATATCGTTTTATCCGTTGTTATACGCCGGGAAGGCTCACACGGTTTACTTCAGCCCGTATATCCCGGAATATTTTCTTTCGAGATATTCGAGGAAGTATGACGCGGTAAGCTCCTCACCCGTGATGTCCCTTATCCATTCGTCAGCGTCGAGGATATCCGCCTTCGCAAAAACGTGCTCCTTCATCCATCCGTTTATCCGCGCAAGATCACCGCTCGCTACGGCTTCATCGACATCAAACGCCTTTTTCATCGCGTTGTGATACATCGAGTTGTAGAAATTGCCGAGCGCGTAGGTCGGGAAATACCCGAAGTCGGAAGACCAGTGGCTGTCCTGCAAAGCTCCCTCGGCATCGTTCTCCGGGACAACACCGAGATATTCGCGGTATTTCTCGTTCCATACCCGCGGGATATCCTCCGTCTTTATCTTCCCGTCGATCAGCATTTTCTCTATCTCGTAGCGTATGATTATATGCAGCGTGTAGGTCAGCTCGTCCGCTTCCGTGCGTATCAGTGAGGGCTCCGCGCGGTTGACCGCTTCGTAGAGCTCCCTTTCGGTGACATCGCCGAACACCTGCGGGAATATCTCGCACAGCTCGGGATATACCAGCTTTATGAACGGGCGAGACCTGCCTATGATGTTCTCGTAGAAGCGCGAGACGGACTCGTGCATCCCCATGGTCATATTGTCGGAGATGAAACAGTCGTGATCCTCGTCGGGCAGCATCTGCCCGAAAAGCGCGTGACCGCCCTCATGCAGTATCGTGTAAAAGTTGGAGATAAAGCTGTCGTCATAATAATGCGTCGTAACGCGCACATCGTTGCGGTTTATCTGCTCGGTAAACGGGTGCTCGCTCTCGGCAAGAGTTCCCCTGCTCCCGTCAAAGCCCATCAGGCCGAGAAGATAATGGGAAAGGCGCTGCTGCTGTTCACGGGTAACGCGCCGCGAAAGGAAGTCCGTGCGTATGCTCCTGCTGCTGTCCGCTATCCGGCGGAGAAGCGCCGTTATACGCGCCCTGCTCTCATCGAAAAGGGTGTCTATCCGTTCTGGGGTCATACCGCGCTCGAACTCGGAGATCATACGGTCATACGCGGGCATTTTTCTCTGCTCCTCCGACATGGGCTCCCACGACATCACCCGCTCCTTCTCCGACTTTACGAGCGCCGAGAGCGCGGGCGCAAAGAGCGTGAAGTCCTTCTTCTCCTTCGCGTTCAGCCAGCACTCCCACGCGCTGTTCTTCGCGCTGATATTTTCCTTGTTCTGCTCGGGGGTGATGTTCTTCTCCCTCATACGCATCGTGTAAAGCATTTCCGACATTGCGCGGTCACGCGTGCCGAGCTCGTTACGGCGGAGATAAAGCTGCTCGACCTCGTCGGTGAGATCTTTTTCCCGAAGCGCGGAAAAGATCATACCACCGAGCATTTCCGTCACCTCGGCAGCGCTCTTTATGCCTTTTTTCGGGCAGCAGGTCATCATATCTATACTTATGGCCTTATTCGCTCTTATGAGCAGTTCCGTTTCCGCCAGCTTGTTTTTTACGCTCTCGAGGAGCTTATCGGTCGTCATTTCGGTCATATCGGTCATTTTCGCACCCTTTCTCCTTTTTTGAATATATTTTACCACTGTCCACAACTTAAGAAAATTTTTGTTTCTGTCTCCCCCGCCTCCGGCGGGGGAGACAGAAACGTTATTCTTACTTTTTCGCTTAAGTTGTGAACATTGTATATTTTACCATACACCGCCGCTTTTGTCAATCATTATTTCATTTTGTGAACAACAATGCCCCCGCACGGGAGCCTGTCCCTGCGGGGGCATTTTATTTGATTTTGTCGGCTGCGTATCATACAGCCGCCGTTATCACGCTATGGCGATATACTTGCTCTCGGGGAGCTTTGCTTTCGGCTCTTTCTTCGGGATATCTATTTTCAGGACGCCGTTCTCGAACTTCGCCTTTATCTCGTCCTGCGTGATATCCTCTCCGACATAGAAGCTTCTCGACATAGAGCCGCTGTAGCGCTCCTGCCGTATCAGTCTGCCCTTCTTGTCCTTTTCGTCCTTGTCAAGGCCTTTCTCGGCGCTTACGGTAAGATAGCCGTCCTCGAGCGAGAGCTTTACCTGCTCCTTTTTGAAGCCCGGCAGGTCGATATCCGCCTCAAAGCGGTCGTCGTGCTCCTGCACATCGGTCTTCATAACACGGGACGCGTTCTTTCCGTACAGCCTCCTGTCGATGTCTCCGAAGTCACCGAATGTCGGGAAGTTCATATCCATCAAATCGTCAAATAAGCTTTCATTGAAAATTGCAGGCAGTAACATAGGTCATTCCTCCTTCATACTCATTAACATTATTGCCTTACGGGGACTTTTTGTTCCCACGATGTTTAGAGCAGAGGCACGGAGGGCTGCGATACGGGGTGTACATTTTCCGGGATCCCTTTCCCGTATCGTCTCTGTTCCTTTGTTCAATTTATATTATAGCACAATTTTTAGCACTGTCAATAGGAGAGTGCTAAATTTAACAAAATTTTCACAAATATCATCATACGGTCACATTCCCGCCGTCCCTTTTGTTATTTTGCCGGATATACAGGCGTTTATTCAAGATATGATCACCCGGACAACTCAACATACTTGAAATAATTAATAATTAATAATGAATAATTGTGGTGCGGCTTCGCCGCTTTTCTGAATCGTGACGAGACTCGAAGGTCTCGTTCCCGAATGTTACGGTGAGTTATCCGGGTGATCATATCCAAAATTTGTATATTTGCACAATTTGTTTTGTTGACAGCCCGCAAGAGCCGTGAGAAAGCGCTTTCGCGGGCGGGCGGCAGCGATGCCGCGCCCGAATTTTCGCATTGACTAAACCGACAGGATATGGTAAAATATCAATATGATCTCCCGGATAACTCACCTTAAAATAACGCGCGCAGCGCCACCACAACTATTCACTGTTCACTATTCACTGTTCACTATTCATTTTTCACTGTTCACTATTCATTTTTCACTATTCATTAACGCCGGGAAAGGTAATGAACAGTGAAGAGTGAATAATGAATAGTTGTGGAGCGGCTTCGCCGCATTATTTTATGGTGAGCTGTCGGGGTATCGCAAAACATAAAGGAGGACACTGTATATGTATAACGCCGACTGCGACAGATACGACAGTATGAAATACCGGCGCTGCGGGAACAGCGGCCTTAAGCTGCCCGCGATTTCCCTCGGGCTCTGGAAAAATTTCGGCTTCGGCTCGGACTTCGCAAATGTCGAAAAAATGTGCCATACCGCATTCGACCTCGGTATAACGCACTTCGACCTCGCAAACAACTACGGGCACCCGTACAACGGCTCCGCCGAGGAAAACTTCGGAAAGGTGCTCTCGCGCGGGCTCGGAGCCTACCGCGATGAGCTGTGCATTTCCACAAAGGCGGGCTACGGTATGTGGGACGGGCCATACGGCGATAAGGGCGGCAGCAGGAAATACCTCGTTTCATCGCTCGACCAAAGCCTTAAACGAATGGGGCTTGAATATGTGGATATCTACTATCACCACCTGTTCGACCCCGATACGCCGCTCGAAGAGACCGCTCTCGCGCTCGACCATATCGTCCGCAGCGGAAAGGCGCTCTACGTCGGGATATCGAATTACAACAGCAAGCAGACCGCCGATATACAGGCGATATTCCGCGAGCTCAGAACGCCGTTCATCGTAAATCAGCCGTCCTACTCGATGCTCAACCGTTGGGTGGAGGACGACAAGCTCGACAGCTATTGCTTAGAGAACGGCATCGGTCTCGCTGTGTTCTCGCCGCTCTATCAGGGCTTCCTGACAGACCGCTATCTGAACGGAATACCGGAGGATTCCCGCGTGGGAAGGGGCGACACATGGATAGGCTCACAGCTCGACGAGAAGATGCTCAAAAAGCTCCGCGCGCTGAACGCCATAGCGGAGGAACGCGGTCAGAAGCTCTCACAGCTCGCCATCGCGTGGCTGCTGCATAACAAGGCGGTCACCACCGTGCTCGTCGGAGCGAGCCGCCCCGAGCAGATCGCCGAAAATGTAAAAACGCTCGACCGTCCTGATCTTACAGACGACGAGCTTGCAAGGATAAACACTGTACTTGCGGAACAATAATTATTTTTACGGAGGAACACTTATATGAACACACCGCTTTGCCACACCCCGCCTATGGGCTGGAACACCTGGAACACCTTCAGCTGGAACATCAACGCCGAGCTTATCAAGTCGAGCGCCGACAAAATGGTCGAGACAGGCCTCAAGGACGCGGGCTATGAGTACATCGTGATCGATGACTGCTGGAGCCTCAAAGAGCGCGTCAACGGTAAGCTCGTACCCGACAAGGAGAAATTCCCCGACGGTATGAAAGCTATCGCTGACTACATACATTCAAAAGGACTGAAATTCGGTATGTACTCCTGCGCGGGAACTCACACCTGCGGCGGCTATCCCGGAAGCTTCGAGCACGAATTCGTTGACGCCGAGACCTTCGCCGAATGGGAGGTCGATTACCTCAAATATGACTACTGCTACAAGCCCGACTGCGCCGACGGAGCCAACCTCTATAAGCGTATGGGGCTCGCCCTGCGAAACTGCGGCCGCGACATCGTATTTTCCGCCTGCAACTGGGGCAAGGACGATGTCCACAGCTGGATAAGAGGCACTGGCGCACAGCTTTTCCGCTCGACCGGCGATATACAGGACAACTGGGAGTCGATAAAGAACATCGTTAATTCGCAGATAGGCACGGCTTCCACAAGCGGCGTTTACTGCCACAACGATATGGATATGCTGGTGGTGGGAATGCACGGCAACAGCGACAACGAATGGATAGCAGACGTTGTGGGGGGCTGCACCGACACCGAATACAAGACGCATTTTGCGCTGTGGGCGATAATGAATTCGGCGCTGATGATAGGCTGCGACATACGCAAAATGTCCGACGCCACGCTCGAAACGCTGACAAACAAGGACATCATCGCGATAAATCAGGACATCGAGTGCCGCGGGCCGTACTGCATAAGACAGTGGAATAATCCCGAGAACGTGTTCGCGCTTGTGAAGCCGCTCTCAAACGGCGAGCTTGCCGTCGGTATGTTCAACTTCGGCGACAAGACGAGCGAGATGTCGCTGCAGTTCTTCGATATAGGCCTGCCGTATTCCTCCGGCAGAGGGCTCGAGATGTACGACTGCTACACCCACAGCACCGTCGGGACATTCACCGAGCGTATGTGCGTTCAGATACCGTCCCACGACTGTATGATGTACCGCGCAAAGCTCGTTAAGATGTAATGCCGAATTATAAGACCTGCTCAAAGTGCGGCGCGGCGCTCCGTGACGACGACATAGCGATATACCGCAAGCTCGTGAACAGAGGAGCGGAGGAATTTCTCTGCATAGACTGTCTGAGCCTGCGGTTCGGCTGCACGCGCGAAAAGATCGAGCGGCTGATCGCGTATTACCGCGAGAGCGGCGAATGTACGCTGTTCAGATAGCGGGGTTCAGTCGAGCTTTGTGAAACGCTGTTCGCCCGTTTTCGCGGTCTCGTTCCACATTTCGGCGGGTCTTGCCCAAAGCCCGTGATCGCCGTACAGCGCGCGGTATATCACCATGGGCTCGAGCGTCTCGGAATGCTTCGCTATGCCGATGACCTCGTATTCGTTCCCCTTGAAATGGCGGTATTTTCCGCGCGGTATCGCTTTTACCGCTTCCTCGTATGTCATAAAATATCACTCCTTACCTTCGGATATTATACCACTGTTCCCGCGAAAATGCAATATCGGGATATGTGGCTTTGACGGAAAAAGGACGGCCGGGATCTTCCCGACCGCCCTTTGTTTTTATTTACCGTTTTTGACGATAAAAGCCTTGATAGCGCCGAATGTCATTGTTCCCTTGGGGGTAAATTT
Organism: Ruminiclostridium sp.; assembly: GCA_017458655.1. Taxonomy (GTDB): domain Bacteria; phylum Bacillota; class Clostridia; order Oscillospirales; family Ruminococcaceae; genus Ruminiclostridium_E. The sequence continues at coordinate 17,566 of JAFTAG010000352.1, forward strand.
ACCGTTTACGGTGATGTCCGCGCCGTCGGTCACAACGAGGTCGTTGCTGACGGTGAGCGCCTTGTTTATCACTATCGTGCCGCCGAGGGTGGTGGAAGTCCCCGCCTTGCCGGAAGCCGTCAGCGCGTCGAATGTGCTGTCGGTAACTGTCAGGTTCGCGGCGGCTTTTACCGTGCCGAGGGTGCAGTTTGTGACCGTGAGCGCTTTTTTGGCGGTAACTGCCGCAGCCGTGCCCTTTGCGGTCTTTAATGTGATGTTTTCGAGCGTTAAGTCGC
>JAFTAG010000061.1 GCA_017458655.1 Ruminiclostridium sp.
AAGACAGTTTTGTCGGAATAAACGGAAAGATACAGAAAATGTATGACGCAAGAAATCCTGTAGAGGACAGGTTCGGCTTTTCCACCCGCGGGACATTCCGGTGCTCGCGGGCTACGGAAAGGATATCCGTTATTATTTCACTGATTGTTACGGTCATTGCGCTTGCGGGATTTTATTATGTATGGGGCAGACAGTACACATACATCGCTCTGCTGCATTATGACGAGCTTATCGGGCTTTCCGAGGAACAGCGTATGGGATTCAGCCCCATAAGCACTACGCATACGCTCTTTTTTGCTATGGCTTTTGCGCTGATAGCGGTCATTATCGTTATCTGTGAGATCATAGCGCTCAGGGTGATACTCGGCGGTGTGAAGTATGATTACAGCGCGGACGCAAACATTTTCAGCTTCCGGTCGGAAAAGGACAATGTCCGCAAGACAGACATACACTACAATGATGTTGTGGCGGTAGAATACGAGGAACGCAGGCTGTTAGGCTTCATAAATCGGGGACTGACCGTTACGATAATATGCCGCTCGCTCGGTAACGTAACACTTGAATATATCCGCAGCAAAAGCGATAAGGATTGTCGCCCGGAGAATACACCCTTTCATATCATAGAGGAAAGGATCGATGTGCAGAACGAGCGCAGACAGGCGGTGAGAAAGCAGTGAGAACAAAATACACGACTTCATACAGCTCGGTCGATGACAGATTCGGCTTTTCGAGAAAGGGAATTTTCCGCTGCCGCATACGATCGGAGCTCCTGCTTATAATTACGGTAACTGTTGTAAGTTTTTTTCTCGAATTCTATATGCTCGACGGAATTTTCGGTTTTGCCGATCTTTCACATCCTATACTTACTATGAACAACACGCTTTCGGGTACCGTGTTTGGCTTACTGTTTGAAGCGGGAGCGCTTGTGCTGCCGTTTGTGTATGTCGGAGTGATACGAACGGTCTTGTCCGGTGAAGAATACTCCTTTACCGCGGACGAGCGGAAAATGCTGATAATCTGCCCGAGACGGGACTTCCGGGCAGATATATTTTACGAAGATGTGCAAAACGTGACCTACAGCGATATTGTGCTGATGAACAAGCACCGCGGGTACAGCGTGGATATCATCTGCGGCGCGGGGACCTTTCACTTCGATTTTCTGTTCCCGTATAAAGCGCAGAAAAAAGACAAAGAAATGACACCGTTCGTTATTATAGAAGAACGTTCGGGACTGCTCGAAAAGCCCGAATTCTATATGGGAAGACGCATTGACGACGATTATTTCAGAGAAGGAAGATAAAAGATGAAGAAAACAATCACAGCAACCATACTTGCCGCCGCGATGATGTTCGTATCATCGTGCTCCGGCAGTAACGCACAGACGACCACAAAGGCGTCCGAGACTGCCGCGGTGACACAGGCTGCCAATACCGATGAAACGACCGCCGCTCCGGAAACCGCCGAAGCCGCCGCAGAATCGACGGAAGCCCAGCCGCCCGCGGAAGAAGAAAGAACGGCATCTCCCGTCGCTGCAAATATGAAGCTGCTCGGACGAACTCTCGAGCAGGACGGCATTCTGTGGCTCGCGCATTCGGCGAGCGGCGTGGAGTTCACGTTCAGTGGAACAAAGCTGACGGTCGATATCAAGGGCGACGGTGCCGCGGTCGGCAGCGACCCCGCCTCACAGGCGAGATTCGCGGTCTTTATCAACGGTGAGCGGACTATGGACGAAATAGTTGATTCCGCCGAAAAGACCTACGAGATATACACCTCGGACAGTGATGATGAGATAAATGTTAAGCTGTTGAAGCTGTCGGAATCGGCTAATTCCGCGTTCGGCATCGAAAAATTCAGCTTTGTCGGCGACTATATAACTCCCGTTCCCGAAAAAGCTCTGAAAATAGAGTTTATCGGCGACTCGATAACCTGCGGCTACGGCGTTGACGACGAAGTAAAGGAGCATCACTTCTCGACACAGACAGAGGATGCCACAAAGACCTATGCATACAAGGCAGCGGAGGCGCTTGGCGCGGACTACAGTATGGTATGCTACAGCGGTCACGGCATCATATCCGGTTATACAGACTCCGGCGTGAAGAACGAGCTCAGTCTGATACCGCCGATATATGAACAGTTTTCCAAGAGCTATGGAAGCTCGAAGGGATATTTCGATGAAACGACACCCTGGGATTTTGAGCAGTTCAAGCCGGATTACATAGTTATCAACCTCGGCACGAACGACTCTTCTTACGTCAAGACCAAGGAGTCGCGCCAGGAGTTCATCGACGAGAGCGCAAAGTTCATCGGACAGGTAAGAAAATGCAATCCCGACGCCTATATTTTCTGGGCACTCGGAACTATGGGAACTAACCTTAACAGTTCGGTCAAGAAAGCCGTTGAAGCGTATATCGGCGAGACCGGCGACAACAGGGTGTCCTTCATAGCGCTGCCGCAGCAGAACGGCGATAAGAACGGCTATGGTGCCGACTGGCATCCCACCGAGGCAACTCACGCCGAAGCCGCTGAAAAGCTCGTAAACGAGATTAAGGCAATTCTCGACGCCGGCAGCGGTGAACAGACTGATGCCGCGTAATATAACTATCCGTGAAAGGAAATGATGTATGACGGAGATCACAACGCAGGTGGATGATCTCGAAAAGCTGCACCTGCTTTTCGGAGATTTTGACTCGAATATAAGCATAATACAGAAGGAATACGGCGTGTCGGTGTTCAGCCGTGACGGAGCCGTGAAGATAGTAGGGCAGGAGGATAAAGTTCTCGGAGCGCGTAAGGCTATCGAGGGGCTGCTCGAGCTTATCGACCGCGGCGAGACCGTAAACGATATGAGCGTCCGCTATGTAATCGGCCTTGTGAATGAGGGTGCCGAGGAGCAGGTAACGGAGATCGGCGGAGATACCGTCTGCGTAACGTTCACCGGCAAGCCCGTCAAGGCAAAGACTATCGGGCAGAAAAAATATATCGACTGCATAAAGAACAACACCATTGTATTTGGCGTAGGCCCCGCGGGTACGGGAAAGACCTACCTTGCGGTAGCAATGGCGGTCAAGGCGTTCAAGGCGCACGAGATAAACCGTATAATCCTGACGCGTCCGGCTGTGGAAGCGGGCGAAAAGCTCGGATTTCTGCCGGGAGACCTGCAGAACAAGGTAGATCCGTATCTAAGGCCGCTGTACGACGCGCTGTTCGATATGATGGGCGCGGAAAGCTATCAGCGCAACCTTGAGAAAAACATCATAGAAGTTGCACCGCTCGCGTATATGCGCGGAAGAACGCTCGACGACAGCTTTATAATACTTGATGAGGCGCAGAACACCACTCCCGAGCAGATGAAGATGTTTCTCACGCGTCTCGGCTTCAACAGCAAAATGGTGATAACGGGCGACATAACGCAGATAGACCTGCCCGACAATAAGCGCTCGGGACTTGTCGAGGCTGTAAAGATACTGAAAAATATCGAAGATATAGCGATCAACCGCTTCACGGAAAAGGATGTTGTGCGCCACAAGCTCGTGCAGGATATAGTGCGGGCTTATGAGAAATACAACGAAAAGTGGACATAATATTCCGCATTATGAACAACGGAGGCTGACTATGATAACGGTAAGGATAATGGGTTCAAACAAGCAGCGGATAGTTCCCGTGACAAAGGAGCTACGCACACTTGTGAAGCACTGCTGCTCGGAAACGCTCTACGAGGAAGGCTACAAGGGCGATTTTGAGGTGTCGGTGACTTTTGTGGATAACGAGGGCATACGCGCGATAAACAAGGAATACCGCGATATAGACAGGGAAACGGACGTGCTGTCGTTCCCGATGACGAACGACGGCGAGGATTTCACTGTTGATCCCGAGACAGGCTGCTATATGCTCGGTGATATTGTTCTTTCGCTCGAAAAGGCCATAACACAGGCAGAGGAATACGGTCACAGCTTCAAGCGCGAAGTCGCGTTCCTTACCGTACACTCTATGCTGCATCTGCTCGGCTACGACCATGAGCGCAGCGAAGAGGAAGAGCGCGAGATGTTCGGAAAGCAGGACATAGTGCTTGACACGATGGGTATGGGACGCTGATGAAAGGCATTGTAAAGGCGTTTAAAAGCTTTTACTGCGCGGGACGCGGTATAGCTTACTGCCTGCGGCACGAACGGCATCTGCGCATACACATCGCCGCGGCGGCTTATGTGCTGTATTTTGCGACCTTCTACGGGTTCACGCGGGGGGAATATGCGCTGATAGTGCT
>JAFTAG010000353.1 GCA_017458655.1 Ruminiclostridium sp.
AACTTGTTCCGGTCACACACAACAAATATATCCGGCTGTACCGTGTTTTCGTCGTCAAGCTTTACATCCGATGGTGCAGAGACCACCTTGCACTTCCCGCCGTTATTTTTAATATACAGCCCAATTTCTTGAATAAGACCACTCACTATGAATTGATGTATGGTATTCGGCGACGGCGACATTGGGTATATATCCCCGCTGACAAGCTCATATCTACCCTCAAGCCCGGTCATTGCAAGAAATTCGTCCGAGGTATATTTCCTTTTATTTTCGGCTGACATACAGATACCTCCTTTGACAGATGTTTTCTACTATTATTATATAGTGTTAAGGTTCTTTTGTCAAGCTGTCGCTGTGTATAAACATCAGAAGTTCCAGTCTATGCGTATCTCTCTCGACCCGTCCGAGCCCTTCGCGCCGATATACACAGTGCTTATAAACTCGCTCACTATCGAGTAATCGAGCTTGTCTATATGGCAATAACGGGATATCGTATCCGAATTGTCTTCGGGGTCCGCAAGCTCCGCTTGCATAGCCGCAATACGCGCAGCTGCCCTGTCTCGCTCTTCGGTCAGCTTTGCGATATCGCTCATAAACTTTGCCGAATGCGCCCGATACTCACTCTCGCCGATACTGCCGTCAAGCTTGTCCTCGTACGCTTTGGAAATATAGGACTGCTTTTTGCTTATCTCCGCGTCGATCGTTTCAAGGGAACGACGGCAGGCTTTGAGCCGGTCTGCAAGGTCATCGGCGATAACAATGGCGTCGGCGGCGCAGTATTCCTCGATATGCGAGTTTATCGCCTCCACAAGCTGTGCTTCAAGCTCGATACCGCTTATGGCGGAGCTGTTCGGACAGGTCTTTGTACCCTTGTAAACCGCGGCACAGCGGAGATTGTAATACCTCGCGGTGTGCGCCTTATTATAGTATGTACCGCGCTTCATTGGTCTGCCGCATACCGCGCACCTCACCCTGCCCGATAATGCGGGAGTATCTCCGGTCACAGTGCTGCCCCTGTGGGTCTTGTCTCCGAGCATTTCCTGCACCCTGTGCCAGTCCGCTTCGCTTACGATCGCATCGTGGGCGTTGACAGTCCTTATCCAGTCTTCCTTCGGGACTTTCTTTCTGTGGTGGTTCTTGTAGCTGACATAGTGGGTGCGCCCCTGCGCGAGAGTTCCCATATACACCTCGTTGTGAAGTATCGACGCTATCGTTGAGAGCGTCCACAGTCCGCTGTCGGGGCTCTTGTCGGCGTTCCTGTTGACATATCTGCTGTCACCGCGGTGCTTATACTCTGTCGGGTTGGGAATGCCCTCGTTGTTGAGCGTTTCGGCTATCTTCTTATAGCCGCAGCCCGACAGGTACATAGCGTATATCCGCCCGACAACGGGGGCTGCCCCGGGATCGGGTATAAGGTGATGCTTGTCGGCGGGATCGACAAGATACCCGTAAGCCGCGAACGAGCCTGTGAACTGCCCGTTCATGCGCTTGTTCTGCAATATCCTGCGAACGCTTCTCGATGTTTCTTCGCAGTACCACTCGTTGACCAGCCCGGAGATCTGACGGCTGCGCTTGTTGCCTTCATCGTTTGTGTCGGCATGGTCGATAACGCTGATGAACCGGACGTCCCACTCGATAAATTTGTTGTGCAGATAGTGCTCTATCACCTCGGCGTCGCGGGAGAAGCGTGATTGGGATTTGCACAGCACGATATCTATCCTGCCGTCTTCACAGTCTTTCAGCATTCGCTGAAAATCCGGGCGGCCGAAGTCGGTCCCGCTGTAATTCTCGTCGCAGTAGATGTCATAGATGTCCCAGCCCCGCTCCCGGCAATAATCCTTAAGCAAAGCGCGCTGGTTCCGTATGCTCTCGCTTTCGTCCTCCCTGACGCGTTTGTCTCTGTCTTCGTCCGACAGTCTTACATAAATGGCGACCGCTGTCATTTTGCTGCCTCCTCTCCCGGCAAAAGCTTTCCGGGCTTACGCCGTCGCCTTCCTGTTGATGTACCGCCTGACTGCCGTTGTGACCGCTTTTCGGAGCGCGGCTTTATCCGGCTGTTTGTAATTGTTGGTGACTCTGTACTTAACGTTCTTTTTCATACTCGTACCCTCCGTTCCTGCTTTTCAATTGTATGTACGAGCCGTTCTCGTTTATGCTTTAATGCACAATGATGTGTAATAATGTTAAATGCAGAGACCCGAAGTACAGAAGCCGCAGATAGTCGGCGGGTCGTTGCCGCGGACGCAAAGACCGCCCGGAGATATTCTCCGGGCGGGGTGAGTATTTGTGCGAAAATTGCGCATTATTTACCGTTTTTGACGATAAACGCCTTGATAGCGCCGAATGCCATTGTTCCCGTGGGGGTAAACTTGCCGTTGACGGTGATATCCGCGCCGTCGGTCACGATAAGGTCGTTGCTGACGGTGAGCGCTTTGTTTATCACTATCGTGCCGAGGGTGCAGTTTGTGACCGTGAGCGCTTTCTTTGCGGTAACTGCGGCGTTTGCGCCCTTGTTGCATTTGCAGCAAAAACGATGTATAATATTGTATATAATGCCAAATCCGAAAAAATACGTCGGAAAATGAATAAAAACGGCTCGCTCATTCGATTTATTATTGAAGGTGCCTTACACGGAAAGGGGGGACAGCAATGACCGACAACGACCTTGACAGATATATGCGCCGATACTATAAGAGCGTTTACGGCGTGGCTCTGTGCCACTGCAAAAATCCTTCCGACGCGGACGATATCGCGCAGGACGTTTTTCTCGACCTTTATACATACCGCGGCTCTTTCACGGGAGACGAGCATATCAAGGCGTGGCTGCTGCGGTGTGCCGTCAATAAGAGCATTGACCTTACGCGCTCGCACTGGTACAGGTTTTCGGAGCCGCTCGAAAAAGCGGACGGCAGACCGCAGAGCGATGATGCCGACGACGGCGGCTCCGGGCTCTTAAAGACCATTATGAAGCTGAAACGCAGGATAGGCACGGTAATGTATCTGTACTATTTTGAAGAATATCCGGTATCGGAGATCGCCGGAATGCTCGGCATAAGCGAAGCCGCTGTACGGTCACGACTGTTCCGCGGAAGAAAACAGCTGCAAAAGCTGCTTGACAGTGAAAGGAACTGATAATATGGACTATAAAGAGCTGTATAAAAAGGCCTTTTCCTCTGTGACAGAAACATATCCATGTTCCGATCACGAAACGGCATTGGAAAATGTCAGAGAAAGGGCGAAAAATATGAAAAATGATAACAATGTGCGGCAGATGAAGCTTACGGAGATAACTCCGGTAAATACCGCGCCGAAGAAGCCGCACAAGGCGCTCAATGCGGTATTGGGCATAGCCGGAGCTGCCGCGGTGCTTACCGGCGCGTTTTTCGGGCTGAAATTCCTGAATGACCACGGTGGGCTTAAAGGCCCCGACGCGGGAGGCTCGGGAAATATGCCGAACTGCAAATACAACTACTATGCGGCGGATATCTCACAGAATGTCGAAAAGATCGACATTTCCGAGCTCGCGGGGAGGACATTCACGTTCTCCGATATGACCGCGGCGGTGGAATACGCGGGCTATGACGGGCATTATATCAGGCTCGATGTCACGGAGTCGTGGAGCGGTGAGATCGGCAACAGCGCGTTTGTGCTCGAACCCGCAAGCTATGGCGGATTTCTTGAGAGCTCCCCGACAAACGGAATGTACGGCTTTCCGAGCGAGGACATCGACGGTAATGCAAGAAAGCAGATCTATATCAGACAATACCCCATGGCAGCGGGCGAAAGCTTTGAGTTCTATCCGAGCTCATACAGCAAAAACAGGAATATCGAGCGTATAACCGATCTTATCGTAACGGTAAGCAAGGAGCGAGACACCGTTATAATGCAGCCGATACCCTCCGAAAAAGACAGTATCGGTGACGGCGTAAGGCTCACATATCTCAATGTTACGCCGCAGATATTGAACCTGACCGTAGGCTTCGAGGATCAATTTTTTATCAAAGACCCTGTTGTCAGCGCCATATCGGCGGACGGAACTTTAACGGCGCTCAAGGGTATGAACTATAACGGGGAATTCACCCCGGAAGGTCTTGCGAGCTTTCAATACTGCTATATACCCGATGACCCGCAGCTCGACCTCTCGGAAATGAAAGCGTTCGAGATAAACGGCATTATATTTGAGATCACCGCGGAGCCGTTCGTGCCGATGACCACGGCCATTGTGACAGATGTGACAATGACAAGGGCTTCCGACGGGGCTCCGGAAGCGGGCGATGATGCCTCCGCGGACACTACGGCTCCGGCAGATCCGGTCGAGGAGGAGATACGGAACGTGTCCGATATGCTCGATGCCGATACCGCAGTCCGAGACGCAATGCTCCGCGAGAAGGAAGCTCTGTCCTCCGAGATCGGCTATTACCGGGAGTTGCTCGAAAGCTATAAGCGGGAGATCGAAAAGCTGAACGAGGAGCTCGGAAAGCTCGTGAGCCTTGAGATGTCCGGGGAATACGCCAGAATAATGCAGAGCAAGTCTGAGTATGAATCAAAGCGGCAAGATACCGAATCCAAGATAACGGCTCTGGAAAACAAGCTCGTCGAGACCGAGAACTCAATAAGCCTTTATGAGTCAAAGATAAGCGAGCTGGAGGAACAACTCGCGGAGCTGCACAGACAGATCACCGAGGGCTGAAATGAATTTTTTCGGTTCGCGGCACACCCCGTAATTTAAGCAAAAATAACCCCCGCGGGTCTCACCCGCGGGGGAAAATTCATTTAATCGTTATTTATCTGTGCGTCACAGGGAATTATGCCTTTGTGAAAATGATCTTGCCCTTGCCGTCGTTCGCGAGCGTGCCGCCGAGAGCCTCAGCATCGAATACCTTAGGATCGAGGGTCTTGGTCTTCGCTGCGAATATCTGTGTGCCGCTTGCGATA
>JAFTAG010000354.1 GCA_017458655.1 Ruminiclostridium sp.
CTGGAAGGAGCTCCCCAAGAGCTCGAAGGACGACGCGAGAAATGTCGTATTCAACCGTATGCCCGAGAAGACCGGCGTTTCGATAGACACGTCCAAGTGGGACAGGATACACGCTATCCGCGACGATGTGCTCGCGGCGCTGGAACTCAAGCGCAACGAGAAGCTCATCGGCAAGTCGCTCGAAGCAAAGGTGATACTCCACACGAAGGAAGACCTTTCCGCTGTACTTCCCGAGCTTGCCGCCGCGTTCATCGTTTCTCAGGTGGAGGTCGATCCGAACGGCGAGGGCGAGTTCAAGGGCGCAATCGAGGGCCTGTCCGTTACGGTCGTAAAGGCCGACGGCAAGAAGTGCGAACGCTGCTGGACATACTCCGACTTTGTCGGCACCAACGCCAAGCATCCCGGACTCTGCGAGCGCTGCTGCCGCGCCGTGGAATGATAATGACGCACTTTTCCCTGTAATAGCGGGGAATGTGCTTAAAAATGGGGAATTTTTTGAAAAAAGGAACATTCGATATAAAGATATTATCGGTGATCTTCTCGGTGCTGCTCGCGGTCATCGACCGGATCACGAAGGCGCTCGCGGTGGCGTTTATCAAGCCCGCGGGCAGCATTCCGCTGATAAAGTTCGGAGACACCGAGGTGCTTAATTTCACCTACTGTGAGAATACCGGAATGTCGTTCAGTATGCTCGAGGGGCAGCGTGTAATACTGATACTGCTGCCCGTGCTGCTTATAGGGCTTGTGGAGTGGTATATCTTCTCGGGCAAGCCTACCCGCAAAGATATGATAATAGCGCTTGCGGCGCTTGCGGGCGGCGGTCTCGGCAATCTTATCGACCGTGTGCTGAACGGAGCTGTTGTCGATTTTATAGACTTCAAGCTGATAAACTTCGCAATATTCAATTTCGCGGATATCTGCGCGGTTTGCGGCGGTCTGTGGTTCGGTATCGCGATGCTCATCGAGGAGATAAAGAGCGACAAAGAGAAGAAGCTTGCGGAAGCGCAGCAGCAGGACACAAAGCAGGAGCCCGCGGCACAAGCGGAGGAGCCCGAAAATGGACAGAATTGAGTTCGTAGCCGAGGAGTGCGACGACAGGCTCGACAAGTCGGTATCGCTGCGGACGGAGGGCGAGATGTCGCGCACATACGCGGCAAAGCTGATAAACGGCGGGCTTTGCAAGGTGAACGGGACGACAATGACGTTGAAAAACTATCGGCTGCAGGTGGGCGATGAGGTCTGCCTGACTATCCCGAAGGCCTCCGAAGCCGCCCTGATACCCGAGGATATCCCGCTCGATATCGTTTATGAGGACGACGACCTGCTTATCGTGAACAAACCGAAGGGTATGGTGGTGCACCCCGCACAGGGACATTACAGCGGCACTCTGGTCAACGCGCTGATGTATCACTGCGGACAAAGTCTCTCCGGTATCAACGGGGAGCAGCGCCCCGGCATAGTCCACAGGATAGATATGGACACGAGCGGTCTGCTCATGGTCGCAAAGAGCGATGCCGCGCACAGAGGGCTCGCGGAGCAGATACAGGTGCACAGCTTCAAAAGGGAATACGAGGCGGTAGTCTGCGGTAATATCACGGAGGGCGGCACGGTGAATGCCCCGGTTGGCAGAAGCAAGGCCGACCGCAAGAAAATGTGCGTCACGGCGGAGAACAGCCGCGAGGCGATAACATATTACAGCGTACTGCAAAATTTCCGTCAATACACCCACCTGCGATTAAGGCTCGAAACAGGCAGAACGCACCAGATACGCGTCCACATGGCATATATAGGCCACCCCGTGGCAGGCGACGCGGTCTATGGGAACGGCAAGCCCGAGACCCTGCACGGTCAGTGCCTTCACGCAAAGTGTGTAGGCTTCACCCACCCCGCCACCGGCGAGTGGATGGAGTTCGAAAGCGAGCTCCCGGAGTATTTCAGAGAGTTCCTGAAGACGCTGAATTGAGAGGGTCGCTGACGCTTGAGACTATCGCTGACGCGATCGGGGGAAAGAAAACCTTTTGTGAACAAAAGGTTTTCTCTCCCCCAAGCCCCCTCGTTTTCCAAAAAACTTGTATTGGCTTCGCAATTAAGTGAGACAGTTGGCAAATATATTATGGATTTCAGAAAAGTGCTGATAGTAAGCGACCTCGACGGGACGCTGCTCGATGATGATAAGAATATAGCGGAGGACGATATCCGCGCAATAAATGAGTTTCGCGCCGGGGGAGGGCTGTTCGCGGCAGCTACCGGACGCGGTGTCGCAATGGCAAGACGCATAATCGACGAGCTCGGGATAGATGTGCCGTGCGTGATATTCAACGGCGCCGCCGTGTATGACTTCAAGGCCGATAAGTTCCTCTGGCACAGCGATATGCCGGAGATATCCGATACTTATATCAGGGCACTCGGGAAGGAGTTCCCCGATATCGGCGTCGAGATACTCCACGAAAAGGAAGTCTATGTCACCCACAACAATCAGACCGTTGCGGAGCATATGGCCTTCGAGAAGCTGATACCGACATACCGGAAGCTCGAGGACGTCCCGCGGAACGGCAGACTCAAGGTGCTGATAGCTTACCCGCCGGAGAAAATGCAGAGGGTGATAGACTTTACCCGCGAAAACTGCAAGGCCGGCGTGAATTGGGTCCATTCGTCGCCGATGTATTACGAAATGCTCCCCGAGGGGATAAGTAAGGCTTACGGCTGCCGAAAGCTCAAAGAGCTGCCCGAAATGCGGGATAAGTTCGTGGCGGCGGCGGGCGATTTCGGCAACGACCGCGCGATGATAGAGGAGGCCGACCTCGGTGTCGCTGTGGCAAATGCCCTCGACAGTGTGAAAGCGGCCGCCGACCTGATAGTACGCGACAACAACCACTCGCCGATGCGCGAGATCATCGAATATATAAGGAAGATGTGACTTGCAGTATGTTATTCTTGTAGGTGGCAGGAACTTTTCACTGAAAAGCTTTGACAATATGCAATTTTACGGCAGCACCTGTGTCGGTATATATGACGGCGACCTGCTGGTGCAGTATGAGAACGGCTACGCGAGGTTCACGCCCGACGACGATATTGCCTACATCGAAGAAGAAAGCGCGAAGATACCGTTTGCCGAGCCGAAGTGCATAACACTGCGGTACAACGACATCGGCATATTGAGAAGTATCATATCCGAGAAGGATTTTCCCGAGGACGTCGTGATCGACTGCGACGGGGTGTATCTCGGACTTGAAGACGTAATTGACAGCGGAAGGCTGATAAATAACTACAACATAAGCGAGGTGTAACAATGGAGATCGAAGCTCTCATCGAAGAACTTAAGACCACGGAAGACACGAACAGACGCAATGAGCTTGCGCTCGGGCTTTCGGAGAACCACAGCGATGAGGCTGTACCGGTGCTCATCGGGCTTATCAGGAAGCTCCGCTGGACGGACGACTACGGGACGCTCATCTACGCGCTGAACAATCTCAACTGCGCTAACGAACTGCCGGAGATACTTGATATCATCTTCCACGGCAATCTCGAAGCCTGCAACAATATGCTCCTGCTCTTTAAAAAGAAGTATCCCGAAATGGACGCGGAGCACAAGGCGCAGTGCCGCCGCATACTCGAATACGAGGCGGAGCGCGCGCAGGACAACCTTGAAACTATCGACAACATTATGGACACCGTGATAGACAAGGACTGACTAAGCTGCTTTTTATGTGGTAAATAAAAGTTTAATAATATACAGCACTACGCTTTCGGTTCCTTTGTCGCACATAGGAACCGGGTGGAGAGCTCGGGAGGAGGGCAGAGCCCTTCTCTCGTCCGCGTAAGCGGTGTCTGTGCTTTCTGCGGTCTCCGCAGCGTATGGCGGAAAGGAACAATTTTATGGACGCTACACTCAAAAAGAATCTGGAGGTAACTGCCACGAAGGTGCGTATGGGCATCATCGAGGGCGTGTACAACGCGAAGGCGGGTCATCCGGGCGGGTCGCTGTCGGTAGCCGACACGCTCACCTACCTGTATATGAACAGAATGCACGTTGACCCGAATAACCCCGAAATGGCTGACAGGGACAGGCTTGTTCTGTCGAAGGGACACACGGCGCCGGCACTTTATGCTGTGCTCGCGCAGAGAGGATTTTTCCCGGTCGAGGAGCTCAAAACGCTCCGCAAGCAGGGTTCACGCCTGCAGGGTCACCCCTCGCTCGGCAAATGCCCCGGCATCGACATGAGCACAGGTTCGCTCGGTCAGGGCGTATCGGCGGCGTGCGGCATGGCGCTCTCGGGCAAGATATCGGACGAGCACTACAAGGTATATGCTATACTCGGCGATGGCGAGCTCGAGGAAGGTCAGGTGTGGGAATCCGCAATGTTCGCGGCGCATTACAAGCTTGACAACCTCGTTTACATCGTTGACAACAACAACCTGCAGATCGACGGCGAGATCTCAAAGGTAATGAACCCCTACCCGATAGATCAGAAATTCGAGGCGTTCGGCTGGCACGTCATTACCATTGACGGTCACGACTTCGACAAGATCGAGAAGGCCTTCAACGAAGCCGAGAACGTTGTGAATCAGCCCACCGTTATCATTCAGAAGACCACCAAGGGCAAGGGCGTTTCCTATATGGAAAACAACGTATCGTGGCACGGCGCGGCTCCGAACGAGGAACAGTACAATATCGCAATGAATGAGCTCAAGGCGCATCTTGCCGAGCTTGAGAAGGAATAAGGGGGACTGACGATATGGATAAGAAAGCTACACGCGAAAGCTACGGCGAGGCGCTCTGCAAGCTCGTCGAGATACGTCCCGACCTTGTTGTTCTCGATGCCGACCTTGCGGCTGCCACAAAGACGGGCATTTTCAAGAAAGCCTACCCCGACCGCCATTTTGACTGCGGTATCGCGGAAGCGAATATGATGGGAGTTGCGGCGGGTATCGCGACTACCGGCAAGCTTGTTTTCGCGAGCTCGTTTGCAATGTTCGCCTCCGGCAGAGCGTTTGAGATAGTGCGCAACAGCATAGGCTACCCGAATCTGAACGTTAAGATAGGAGCCACTCACGCGGGTATTTCCGTAGGCGAGGACGGCGCTTCCCACCAGTGCTGCGAGGACATCGCGCTGATGTCGGTGATACCCAATATGACGGTCATCAACCCCGCCGACCACGTTGAAGCTACCGCCGCGGTGCTCGCTATGGCGGAGTACAAGGGGCCGACGTATATGCGCTTCGGCAGACTCGCGGTACCCGTGTTCAACGACCCCGCGACATATAAGTTTGAAGTCGGCAAGGGAATCACGATAAAGGACGGCAAGGACATAACGGTCATAGCGACCGGACTTATGGTAGCCGAGGCTATCGAGGCCGGCAAGGCTCTCGCGGAGCAGGGAATTGACGCGCGTATAGTCAATATCCACACGATAAAGCCCATTGACCGCGAGCTTATCGAGAAATGCGCGCGCGAAACGGGCAAGATAGTCACGGTCGAGGAGCACAGCGTTATAGGCGGTCTCGGCTCCGCGGTGGCGTCCGTTGTAACGGAGACCTGCCCCGTTCCCGTAATAAAGATAGGCGTCAAGGACGTATTCGGCCATTCCGGCCCCGCAGTCGCGCTGCTCAAGGAATACGGCCTGTCCGCCGAGAATATAGTCGATACGGTAAAAGGCGCTCTCGGCAAATGAAGCCCGGGAGAGCGAAGAGATCGCTGACGC
>JAFTAG010000062.1 GCA_017458655.1 Ruminiclostridium sp.
AAAACTTATATCCCGTGTCGTAAGCGTCCCGAAGTTCCTCCGACCAGCGCGGCGTGAGGACTTCCGAGAGCGCCTTGTTAAGTATATTTTCCATATTGATTACCTCTTTTTTTATTCGGGAACTTCGATCCCCTGCTCCTCAAGAATGACACGCAGCTTTGTGCGCGCCCGCTCGAGCCTTTTTCGGATATTCTGTTCCGTCTCGCCGAGGGAGCTTGCTATCTCCGGCACGGAAAGTCCTACAACATTCTGCATCCAGAGCGCCTGCGCATAAATCTCGGGCAGTGCCTTTATCGCCTCTATCACTCTGTTATAGCCGTGTCCGGACAGCACCTCGTCGGAAACGTCGGTTTTCCCGTCGGGAAGCTCCTCGAGCTCGTCGAGCGGTATCTCGCCGTGTCGGTTCAGCTCACGCAGTATGTCGTAAGCGCAGTTTTTGGTGATAACGCAGCAGAATGCCGCACGTTCCTGCGGTTTTCGTGCTTTCAGCTTTGCAAAGCATTTAGCGATCTTAAAGAAAGCATTGCTCACCGCTTCTTCCGCGTCGTGATAATTACCGGTGATATTATACGCGACCGCGAGCATTTTCCCCCTGTACTTGTTGTAGATATGCTCGAAAAGCACCTTGTCTTCGGGCTCGTCCAGCATCGCAAGACAAACAGATAACATAAGTTTTGCCGCACCTTTCCGTAATATTCCTATCCCTTCAGAGCATTTTCCGTCAACGGTCCATCAGATCTGCCCTCTGATAATATAACGTTTTTCAAAAGCATTTTGTGACAGCTTTTTACAAAATTTTTTCTGCAATACAGCACATTTGTATAGCTGCACAATTTTCTTACCGATATTTTGTGCAATATGTAAAACAGGCAAACGACACAAAGCCGTCTGCCTTATTTCAGTATTTCTTTTCGGCCTCCGCCGATTCGGCGTACAGCCGCGAATAGCTCTCATACCGCGAAACGGGTATCTTCCCCGCCGCGAGAGCCTCCGTGACGGCACAGCCGCTTTCTTTCAGGTGTGCGCAGTCGGCGAACCTGCATTTTCCGACATACGGAGCGAATTCACGGAAGCAGCCTGCGATATCGCCCTTTGCGATCCGCCCGTACCGCTCGATATCTACAGTCGAGAAGCCCGGCGTGTCGATGATATATCCGCCGTCGAGCGGGTGCATGGAAACCTCTCGTGTGGTATGTCTGCCGCGTCCAAGCTTTCGGCTTATCTCGCCGGTCTGTGCTCCCAGCTCCGGGAAAATGCGGTTCACGAGGCTGGATTTTCCGACCCCGGAATTTCCTATAAGCGCGGTGACTTTTCCCGCGGCGTAAGCGCGTATCTCGTCCGCTCCGCTGTTCATATCCGTGAGAAAGTACTTATATCCTGCCGCTTCATATACTCCGGCAAGCTCGGAGCAGCCGCGTTTGTCGGTCTTGGTGAATATCAGCGCAGTCTCGATATCCTTGCTCTCGAACACCACTATCAGCTTGTCGATGATATAGGCGTTCGGCACAGGCTCACACGACGATACCACGAGCATAACAAGGTCGAGGTTCGCGAGCGGCGGGCGTATCAGATAATTTCTTCGCTCGCCGATGCTGTCTATGACAGGCTCTGCGTTTTCCTCCGCTGTGACCGTCACAAAGTCACCGACAGACGGGGATATCGACTTATTGCGGAATATCCCCCTTGCGCGGCAGTTCAGCGCACCGGCTTCGGTCTCGACGGTGTATATCCCGCCGACCGACTTTATTATCCTTCCGTTTACGGTCATAGTCACCCTTCCGCGATAACGCGGTCATCATCATCTGTAATGTTTTCGGGATTTACGTTCTCTTCGGGGTCGTTGTCGCCGTTCGGTGCGGTCGTCGTGGCCGGCGGCAGCGTCAGGGCGAATTCGGGATATTCTTCCTCATCACCGGTCGTAGTCTCGGCCGGTGTATCTACCGGTACAGCGCCGAGAAGCTGCTTGAACAGCTTGCTGTTGAAGGTGTCGCCGTAGTCCTTTTCCGCCGGATCGACCGTGAAATCGACCTTGCAGACAAAGAATGTGCCTTCCGCGCCGGTATCTATCGAGCGTACTCTTACCGCGTACTCGTGAACACCGCTGTTGGTGAATGTCCACGTCAGGTTGTCAACAAGGCTAAGGTTCTTGATCTCGGTCTTGTCGTCCTGCAGCGTGCCGTCGATATAGTATTTGAACTCGAACTCGCCCTTTGCGATATCCTTAAGCTTTATGCTTATGGTAGCGTCGCGCTCCTTTGCGCCGCCGCTGCTTACCACTATCTCGACAGGAGTGTTCTTCTCGACTATCGTTGTGGGGTCGATGCTCTGACGAATGACCTTGCCTTCCTCGACCTCGTTGCTCGGCTCACGGACAACGGTGAGGATAATTCCGTATTCCTTCGCGCGCATCTCGGCACTTGCAAGAGAAAGGTTGATGAGCTGCGGCACCGCGGTGGTTTCATTGCTCGAACCGAGGCTTACATAGCAGGTAACGGTAGTTCCCACCTCGACGAACTCTCTCGGAGCGGGATTTGTTCTGATAACGCAGTCCTTCGGTACGGTATCGTCTTCTGTCCTTATTATCTCGGATTTGAGATCCTGCTTGGACAACATTGTGATAGCGTCGTCAATGTATTTTCCTGTGAAATCCTCTATTTCAATAAGCTTGGGGCCGTTGCTGACGATGACTTCAACGTTCTGGTTCTTCTTTATCTTTCTGCCGGGCATAACGCTCTGGTTCATAACGACATTCTTCGGTGTCTCGGAGTCGTATTTGAGCACGGGCGTGAAGTTATAGTCGCTGTACTGCTCAAGCACCTCGTCCCACGTCATATTTTTCAGACTCGGCATCTGTACTTCCTCGCCCGCCTGAAAATCGTACTTTCCAAAGCCTTCGCCGACGACGTTGTAAATAAGCCACGCGGTCATTATTACGAACGCGGTCGCGAGCGCAAACAGTATGGGAAGCACGGGAGAACGCCTTCTGCGCTCATAATACAGCTCGTCGTCAAAAAGCTCGTCATCATCGTCGTCGCCGTAGCCCTCGTCGTCGAGGTCTTCTCCGCCGTCGTTGTCGATATCGGT
>JAFTAG010000355.1 GCA_017458655.1 Ruminiclostridium sp.
TCGGCGGTGTAGATGTACTCCATAGTCGCTTTCGAGAACACAAAATTGCGCGCTGCGGCGAAATCGTCTATCCACGGGAAGTCGTATATCCTGTCGGTATATTCGGCGGCTATCGCCTTTGTGCCGTCGGTCGAGCCGGTATCACAGATGATGATCTCGTCGGCTATCGGCTTTAAGCTGTCGAGGCAGGCGCGAAGCTGCTTTTCCTCGTTTTTGACTATCATACATACCGAAATAGTTATCATACCTTCCCCTTCCCCGGCAAAAGTGACCGTTATCTTACGGCTCTAAGCACTATCGCGTTCCAGCCCTCGGCGTTCTTCCTGTTTTGAACCGTGAAGCCGCTGCTTTGCAGTGCGTTCAGCACTTCGTCAGCACGCTCGTCGATTATTCCGGAAACTATCAGAGTTCCGTCTGCTTTGAGAAATCCTCCGAACAGCGGCGACATCGCGATTATCACGTCGGCAACGATGTTCGCGGTGATTATGTCATAGCCGGAGCTGATCGTTCCCCGCAGCGCTGCATCTTCGATGATGTTGCCGCGGAAAGCTCTGTAAACACTTTCGGAAAATCCGTTCTTGACAACGTTCTCGGAAGCGGTATTGACAGCGTTCTCAAACACATCCACCATGGTGACGTTATCCGCGCCGAGCAGCAGTCCCGCTATCGAGAGTATGCCGCTCCCGCAGCCGAGGTCAAGCAGCTTCTCACCGCCGTTTATCACGGTCTCGAGCAGCTCCATTACCATTTTGGTGGTGTGGTGCTGACCCGTGCCGAAGCTTGATGCGGGGTCTATCTCAAGTATCTTTCTTCCGTCCGCGGGCGTAACGTCCTCCCACGACGGCTTAACGATAAGCTTTGAGCCTACATTGAACGGCTTGTAATACTGCTTCCAGTTGTTCGCCCAGTCCTCCTCGCGGACGTTGCCGATATGTATGTCGAGGGAGCCGTAGAACGCCGCGTCTCTCTCCCGCATCTCCGCAAGCGCGCCTTTCAGCTCCGCGAGCGTTTCGAGCCCCTGCGCGTCATTCGCAAGATACAGCGTGATGTGCGTGGGAACGGTCTTAAGCCCCATGAGCTCATCATCGACGTAATCCCAGTTGGATTCCTTGTTCTCCATAAACTCGTCAAAATCCGCGCTGTCGTGTATCACAAAGCCGGTTATGCCGAGCTCGGAAAGCTGCATTACAAGCACATCGACTGCTGCCGACTCGGTATAGATGTCAATTTCCAGAAAGTCCATAGCTTTAGCTCCTCCGCAATTATGCTATAAGTCAGCCACTTCATTTCTTCCCACGCCTGCGGCGGGGTAAGAAGTTTAAACAAGGCTTATCTGCCGTTTGAAAAGTCAATTGCCGATTTTAAAAAAGTGCTTTGAAGATATCCACCCCAAAGCACTTACTGATATCAATACTTTGAATCGTCGTCGCTGAGAACATCGATAAGCTTGTCGATGTTTTCGAGTACCTTGCCGGTGCCGTCGGCAACGCAGTCCAGCGGTCTTTCAGCCACCTTGACCGGCATTCCCGTCTCCTTGTTGATGAGCTTGTCGAGCCCTTTGAGGAGCGCCCCTCCCCCCGCGAGCATTATGCCCTGGTCTATGATATCGGCGGAAAGCTCCGGCGGCGTCTTTTCAAGCGTTACCTTGATAGCCTCGACAACGTGGCTGAGCGGTTCCGCAAGCGCCTCGCGTATCTCCTCACTTGTGACGGTGATGTTCTCGGGCAGGCCGTTGAGTAGGTTGCGTCCCTTTATATCCATTACCGGCTCGTTCTCGCTGTAGGGATAAGCCGAGCCTATGGCTATCTTGATGTTTTCCGCGGTACGCTCGCCTATGAGCAGGTTGTAGCGCTTCTTGATATAGTTGATTATGGAATTGTCGAACTCGTCTCCCGCGACTCTTACCGAGCGGGAAGTAACGATACCGCCGAGGGAGATAACGGCTACCTCGCTGGTACCGCCGCCGATATCCACTATCATACTGCCGGTGGGCTCCGCGACGGGAAGTCCCGCCCCGATAGCCGCAGCCATGGGCTCCTCGATTATGGAGACGCGCTTTGCTCCCGCGCTCTGGGTAGCTTCCTTCACCGCGCGCCTTTCTACGGCGGTAACGCCCGAGGGTATGCAGATTATAACGCGGGTCTTTACGAATTTACGGCCTTTTACGGCTTTGGAGATGAACTCCTGCAGCATACTCGTGGTCATATCGAAATCAGCGATAACGCCGTCCTTGAGCGGTCTCACGGCGACGATCGAACCGGGGGTGCGTCCGATAACGTCCTTGGCCTCCTGCCCCACATATCTTACGCGCTCATATTTAACATCAACGGCGACAACGCTCGGCTCACGGATTATGATGCCTTTTCCGCGCATATAAACGAGGGTGTTTGCCGTTCCGAGATCTATACCGATGTCTTTTGTAAACATAAATCCTCCGAAAAATGATCTTTTGTATGTATCTAAACCACTGTTCACAGCTTAAGCGAGAAAAGTTTTTACATTTTAGGCTTCCCCGCCTCCGGTGGGGGGAGACAAAAACAATAAATATCTTAAACATTAATATTATAGCACGAAATCGGCTTCGTTACAACTTGCAAAAGATTAAAATTTTACGGAATATTCAGGTAAATTTTAGTCTATATTGCTTATATCCCTTCTGCGGGAACGTTTACAGCTATATAAAGGCCCCTATAAAACAGCATATCCCCCGCTTTATGCAGGGGATACGTACCTTTTCAGCGCCCGGTCGAGCCGAAGCCGCCGGCGCCCCGGTCGGTGAATCCGAGCTCGTCGCGTTCGGTGAATATCGGCAGGAGAACGGGCAATATAACGAGCTGCGCGATACGGTCGCCGTCCCGGATAACATAGGGCGTGTCGGAATGATTTATCAGCGGGATCTTTATCTCGCCGCGGTAGTCGCTGTCGATAACGCCGACGCAGTTAGCGAGCGAAACGCCGTACTTGCTCGAAACGGAGCTTCTCGGGAATACGAACCCGCCGCTGCGCTTGTCGAGCAGCTCTATGGCGATACCGGTGGGTATCAGCCTGCGCTCTCCGGGCTGCAGCGTCACGTCCTCGTCGATGCACGCGAAAAGGTCAGCTCCTGCGCTGCCCGGCGTGGCGCGGAATGGGAGCTTCGCCTTCTCGCTGAATTTTTTCACAAATATGTTCACTCACAACACCCCTCGGTAGTAAAGTCCCCTTGTTATATTCGGAATGTCAATGTCACGGTTTGCCGCGTAAGCCCGCACTGTCGGCAGAATGTCCTCCTCCGTCGTGAAACGCAGCACCGCGAAATCCGTGCGGAAATCGGCAAGCCTGTCGGAAAGCACCAGCACGTCGCTGTTGAGTATCTCGACGGTGTTTTCCGAGCAGAGCACATCGAGCTTATTGCCCTTGCGGTCGGTGAGCTGTCTGCCGCAGCGCGGCTTTCCGCAGGGCTTCCCGTCGCTTATCGGGCACCGTCTGTTCAGCATCAGCGGGAGCTTCCCGTATGCGAGAAAGCCCGTTTTTATCGGCTTATCGAGCTTGTTTATCCGCTTTACCGTGAGCTCGGGCGACACTATGATATCGGCAAGTCCGCAGTCCGCGAAAAACCGCACGGTCTCGCTGTTCGTGCAGTTGAGCCGGTTCCCGCCGTGTATCGTGAAGCCGCTGCTCCGCAGAAGTTCTATATGCCCGGCGGTATGCGCCAGCGCTCTTGTGAAGCCCTTTTCACGCAGTCCTGCAAGCTCCCGCCGCACATCGTCCTCGCAGTCGGCGAGAAATTCCGGCGGTGTAAGTATCACGCGTTCCGCGCTGCCGACGGCATATCCCGCAAGCTTAAGCGGCGTGTATATCATCTTTATATCGTCGCAGCCGAGCGCCTGTTCGAGCTGTCCGCGGGAATACACCCACGCTCTGAGTTCCGTAAACGTCATTGTGCTGCCGCCTCACCGCGTCTCGCGATAAGCTCCTCCGCCGTCTGCATCGAGGTATCGCTGTCGTCGCCCGATATCAGCCGCGCGACCTCCTCCACCTTTTCTTCATAGGAAAGCGAGTGTACGGTCGTGTATGTGCGCTCATCGTCGGTATTCTTTCGTATCAGCAGGTGGTTGTCGGAGAGTGCCGCTATCTGCGCCAGATGCGTCACGCAGAGCACCTGCCGCTTCTTCGATATATCCGAGAGCTTGGTGCCTACCTTGCGAGCCGCGCGCCCGCTGATACCGGTATCTATCTCATCGAATATCATCGTCGGAGTGTCGTCGTTCTCCGCGGAGACGCTCTTTATCGCGAGCATTATGCGGGAAAGCTCGCCGCCGGACGCAGCCTTTGCTATCGGCTTCGGATCCTCGCCCTTGTTGACAGAGATCATAAGCTCCACATTATCCATACCGTTTACGGTGATCTTGCCTTGTGTGATGTCGAAATACAGGCGAACGTCCGGCATATCAAGGAACGTGAGCTGTTCGGTGATCTCGGCGGTGAGCTTGTCCGCAGCCTCCCTGCGCAGCGCCGATATCTCCTCCGCAAGAGCCTTTACGCGCTCGGCGGACTTGCGGCGCTGTTCGCTCAGCTCCGCGAGCGTATTGTCGCAGTCGGAAAGCTCTTCGAGCTCCCGCTTCCATTCCTCGCATTTATCTATTATCTCGTCTGTTTCGAGACCGTACTTTCGTTTCAGCCAGAGTATGCCGCTCATCTTTTCCTCGAGCTCCTGCAGGCTCCCGTCCTCGTCCGTGTCGGGGAGCAGCCCTCCGATATCCGCGCCGACATCGCGAAGCTCGACCGACAGCGACCGCAGCCGCGCGGACAATTCCTCACATTCGGGAACGAACCGGGTTATCCCGTCAAGCAGCTTTGCGGCAGCCTCGGTCATATCCGCAGCACCCTGTTCCCCGTCGTCGCCGGCGATACCGAGAGACGCGCCGGACAGCGCATTTGTGATATCCTCGAGATTGCGGGCGCGGTCAAGCTTTTCCGCCACTGCCGCTTCATCGCCCTTTTTCAGTTTCAGCTTTTCGACGGCGGCGATATCTTCCTGCAGTTTTGCTATGCGTTCGTCCTTCTCGCCGTTCTCCGCTTCAAGCTGCTTTACACGGCGGGAGATCGCCGAGAATTCGCGGAACTCCCCCGCATACGCGGAAAGCTTGTCTTTCAGCCCGCCAAAGCCGTCTATAAGCTCGCGTTGATTGGCATTGTCGATAAGTATGCGAGTATCGTGCTGCCCGTGAATGTCGATCAGTCCGACCGCTATGTCTTTCAGCACGGCGGCGGTGGCGGGCTGCCCGTTTATGCGCACGGTGCCCTTCCCGTCCGCGGAAATGTCGCGCTTTATCAGCAGCTCCCCGTCCGCGGTATAGCCGTTGTCGGCAAGCTTCTGCGCGACGAGCGGCGGTATGCTGTCGAACACGGCCGACACGCTCGCTTTTGAAGTCCCCGTGCGTATCAGCTCCTTGTGCGCCCTTCCGCCGAGAACCGCATTTATTGCGCCGATAAGTATGCTTTTTCCCGCGCCCGTTTCTCCCGAAAACACGTTGAAGCCCTCGGTGAACGCTATGTCGGCCTTCTCGATGACCGCGAGATTTTCAATATACAGTTCCTTTAACATATCTCCACGCTTTTTTAGTTTATAGTTTACAGTTTACAGGTAACA